>CAZPZE010000444.1:0-4112 GCA_964590625.1 uncultured Solibacteraceae bacterium | reverse complement strand
GAAGCCGGGGCCGGGAAGCTGATAGGCCTGCGTCCACGGGAGGGCGCTGACGGCGGCCTGCAGCGGTCCGCCGGTGCCGTTTTCGAAGCCGTCATAGAAGATGCCGTAGCCGGCGCGGATGGCGGTTTTGCCATCGCCGATGGGATCCCAGGTGATGCCTACGCGCGGCATCACTTCGGTGTAATCGACCGGAGCGATTCCGGCGGGAACGCCGGGATCGCCGGGGAAAAGGAGTCCGGCCGGCGCGTTGGGATAGACCTTCGATTGCGTACCTGGCACGAAAGCGTTCAGGCGGTCGCGAATTTCGGTGTAGGGCGTGTTGACTTCATACCGAATCCCGTAGTTGAGGGTGAGGTTGGGGCGGATGCGCCATTCATCCTGCGCATAAGTTGCCGTGACCCACTTGCGCAGGCCGCGATCAAACTGGCCGCCGCCCTGGAAGAACTGCACGGATTGTCCGGTGAGGAAGCTGCCGAATGAATCGCTCACCGGGAAAGGCGCGAAAACGAAGAAGCCGTTCGTCGCAATACCGAAGAGGACGTTGATCTGCTGGCGTTCGAGATCGGCGCCGAGTTTGATGTTGTGGCGGCCGCGGGTCATGGCGATGGAATAAGAGCCCTGGTAGTTGTTCTGATACGTGTCCTGCGGGCCGGTGATGGGATTGCCGAGTGAAGCATAGCCGCTCACGATGAGGTAGGGAGTTCCCTGGTTGAGAGCGAGGGTCGGCTGGTAGCCGAAGCCGAGGCTGCTGCCGGGCGTGTGGTTGGTGGCCTGATCCTTTTTGAAGACGTTGCGGAGGAACGATGCGCGGAACGTCTGCAGGGTGCTGGGCGAACTGATGTGGACGTCCGATATGGTGATGCCGTTGGTGGAGATGTCGTTCACTACGGGGAATCCGGGGACGCCTGCGCCGGAGATCGGCAGCGGATCGAAATTATTCAGGCTGGAGGAAGAATACCGGAGAAACGTCTGGTCGCGGCCGCCGGCGAAGTAATGATCGAGACGGAAGCCGCCCTGATCGTAATCCGTGGTGCCGATCTGCGTGGATTCGAAAACGTTGGTGCCGATGTTGGGAGCGGGATAGAGCTGCGCGGCCTTGAGCGCGATGGGATTCAGCTGCGACGCGGGGATCATGTTGTTGGGGTAAGGCCGGCCCGCGAAGTAGTTGATCAGCGGCGCCGGCTTTCCGGTGGCGGGATCAGTGAGACCGGAGAAATCGCCGGTGCGCTCCGCGATGGTGGGGACGATGGCGGCCTGCGTTTTGCCTTCGGAATCGCGCTGGCCTTCGTAATAGGCGAAGAAGAAATCCTTGTCTTTGCGAATGGGGCCGCCGAGAGTGGCGCCGTATTGATTGCGATGGAGCGGCTCGGTGGTGGCGGCGAAAAAGTTGCGGGCGTCGAAGGCATTGTTGCGCAGGAAGTCATAGGCGTCGCCATGGAGCGCATTGCTGCCTGAGCGCGTCACAACGGAGGTGGTGGCGCCACTGGTACCGCCATATTCCGCGGGCGCGTTGAGGGTGAGGATGCGAAATTCGCTGACGGAATCGACGGGGACGCGCAGGGCGTAGCCGCCGTTGACGCTATCGACGTTCGATGCGCCGTCGAGAAGGTAGTTATTCGATTCGGGGCGCTCGCCGTTCACTGCGAAGGCCTGGCCGCTGCGCGCGATGCCGCCGGCCTGCGCGAGTCCGGCGGTCATGGGGGCAACGCCGGGCTGGAGGAGGCCGAGCTGTGTGAGATCGCGGCCGTTGAGCGGGAGGTCCTGCGTCTGGGCGCCGGAGACTACGACGCCGATGGACTGGCTGGTATCGACGGTCGCGGTCTGCGCGACGACGTCGACGGAAGCATGTCCGCCGGCAACTTCGAGCTTCACCGGATAAGAGACGGTGCGGCCGATATCGATACGAATTCCGGAAGCGGAGAACGCGGTGAAGCCTTTCGCGTTTACGCTCAGCGAATATTCGCCCACCGGGAGATTGGAGAAGTGGACCGAACCGTCACGCGAGGACTCCGCGGTTCGGACAAGACCGGTCTGGGCGTTCTTTGCGCTGACGTCAGCGCCGGCGATGGCGGCTGAAGAGGGATCGGAAATCTGTCCTTCCAGTGTTCCAACCGGTTCCTGCGCGAGAGCGGAGGGGGAGAGGAAAGAGATCGTCAGTAGAGCGGCAAGCGAAAGCCGCGAGGCTGCCATCATAAGCGACTATCGTAGGGATGCGTGCGTACGGTGACAATAGTCGAAAAGGGTTAATAGAATTCCATTAGCACAAATCTATTAGGGGCGCGTGCGGATGCGAACGCGGCGAACGCGTCCTGATACTCTGGAATTTCCCCTATGAAAGTACTCCTCAGCGTCACCGACAAGACCGGTGTTGCCGAGTTCGCGCGCGGGCTGCATTCGCTTGGCGCCGAGCTCATTTCCACCGGCGGCACTGCGAAGCTTCTGCGTGAATCGGGCATTCCGGTTCGCGACGTTTCCGAGGTCACGGGATTTCCCGAGATGCTCGATGGGCGCGTGAAGACCATGCATCCGAAGATCACCGGGGCGATTCTGGCGATTCGTGAGAACGCCGGTCATATGGCGGCGCTGAAAGAGCACGGGATTGAGCCGATCGACTTGGTGGTCGTCAATCTCTATCAGTTCGAGAAGGTGGCGGCGCGCGAGGGCGTGACGACGCAGGAGTTAATCGAAAACATCGATATCGGCGGGCCGACGATGATCCGGTCGGCGGCGAAGAACTGGCAGGATGTTGCGATCGTGACGTCCGCCAATGACTATACGCCGATTCTCGAAGAGCTGCGGCAGTTCGGGAAGCTTTCGCGCGAGACGAAGTGGGCGCTGGCGGTGGATGCGTTTCGCGTGACGGCGGCGTACGATCGCGCGATCGCAGCGCGGCTGGGGACGATCGGCAAGGAAGCGGAGCCGCTGCCTGCGACGCTCGATCTGCGGGTGCCGCGGCGGATGGCGCTGCGGTATGGAGAGAATCCGCATCAGCAGGCGGCGCTCTATTCGAGCGGAACGGTGGGTATCGCTGGATGCGAGCAGCTTCATGGGAAGGAGCTTTCCTACAACAATCTGGTGGATCTCGATGCGTGCTGGCAGCTGGTGATGGAATTTTCGAATCCGGCGGCGGCGATCATCAAGCATACGAATCCGGCGGGCTGCGGTGAGAATGAATCCCTGGCGGAGGCTTACCGGCAGGCGCTGGCGTGCGATCCGGTTTCGGCGTTCGGCGGAGTGATCGGGCTGAATCGCGAAGTGGATGAAGAGACCGCGGGCGAGGTAGCGAGGCTGTTCGTGGAAGCGATCGCCGCGCCGTCGTTTTCGGAGAAGGCGCTCACGATTCTCAAGGCGAAGAAGAATCTGCGGCTGGTGAAAGTGACGCCGGTGGTGGATCCGCTGGTGGTGAAGAGCATCTCAGGCGGGTTCCTCGCGCAGACGAATGATGCGCCTGGGTTCGACCGCGCCTCGTGCGTGGTGAAGACGAAGCGCGAGCCGACCGAGGACGAATGGAAGGCGCTCGAATTCGCGTGGAAAGTAGTGAAGCACGTGAAATCGAACGCGATCGTTTACGCGCGGGCCGGCCAGACGGTGGCCGTGGGCGCGGGACAGATGAGCCGCGTGGATTCGGTGAATATCGCGGCGATCAAGGCGCACCTGCCGCTGACGGGCAGCGTGGTGGGTTCGGATGCGTTTTTCCCGTTTCCCGATGGGTTGGAAAAAGCCGTGGAGCATGGGGCGACCGCGTTTATCCAGCCGGGCGGGTCGGTCAATGACGGGGACGTGATCGCGGCGGCGGATAAGCTGGGCGTGGCTATGGTTTTTACGGGAATTCGCCACTTCCGGCACTAAGCCGGAACGGGCAGTTAACCCTGTTTAATCTGTTTTTTCAGCTGCCGGCGAGACATAATAGGGACCTCTGGGTTAAGCAGTCTGTGGTGGGAGGGTCCCTTGCTCCGAAAATCAGTGTTTCCTAAGGCGATTCTGCCGGGCGTTGCGATCATGGGGATCGCGGGCTTCGGACTGCTTCTGCGCGCCCAGAGCCTGGGGAATACCGACGCGGGATCGAGCGTTTCCGAATCCATCTGCACGTTTTTCGGGCCTGACCGCGCTAA
>CAZPZE010000443.1:0-3676 GCA_964590625.1 uncultured Solibacteraceae bacterium | reverse complement strand
CGGAGAAAATCGACGACGATCTGTCCTGTCGGCGTGGGCTTGAAATCATGATCGCCCATCGGCGCCGTGGGATTGACGATGATGACCGGAAAGCCATTAGCCGCGAACTCGAGCGCCACCTGTTCGCCCATGAACTTGGAGCGCTTGTAATCGCCCGCCATTTTTTCAATCGAACAGGGCTGCGATTCATCGCCAATGCCGCCCTCCGGCACTCCGATGCAGCCGACCGTACTCGTGTAAACAACGCGCTCCACGCCCGCCTTCTGCGCTGCCTGCAGCATGTTGCGCACGCCATCCACATTCGAGCGGTACATCTCGCGCGGATCCTTCGACCACAGGCGATAATCCGCGGCGACATGGAAGACGAGACCGCAGCCCGCAACGGCGCGCTCAAGGGAAGCCGGGTCGCGCAGGTCTCCGGTCACGGTTTCGATGTCGAGTTCGGGAATCCGGCTGCCTGAGCGCACGAGCGCACGCACGCGGTGGCCGCGCTCCGCGAGCAGGCGCGCGACGTGCCAGCCCACGAATCCCGAAGCTCCCGTGACGAATGTCGGCTTCAAGCAGAGTTACCGGGAGGCTTCAGCGGCCTTCACGAAAGTAGCGAGCGCCAGCAGCGGGAAGTAGAGCCGGTAGTAGTGGTAATTCAGGTAGAAAACTTTGGGGAAGCCCGTGCCGGTGGCGAGTTCCTCGAGCCAGGAACCGTTTTCGCGCTGGGTCCTCAGCAGGTATTGAATGCCGTTGTGAACGCTGGAGCTGTGGATATCGCCGCCTGCGATCAGCCCCATCAACGCCCATGCGGTCTGGCTCGGCGTGCTTTCGGCCGGAACGTAGCAGTTGCGGTCATAGCTCGCGCAGCTTTCGCCCCAGCCGCCATCGGCATTCTGGAGCGAGCGGATCCATTCGTTGGCGCGCTGGATGTGCGGCTCGTGCTCGTCCTCGCCCATGGCCCGCAGCCCGCGCAGCGCGAAACAGGTTCCGTAGATGTAGGCAACGCCCCAGCGGCCGTACCAGCTTCCGTCCGCTTCCTGTGCGCCGATCAGATATTCGATGGCGCGCTGGCACGCCGGATGATTGCGATCGTAGCCGTTCGCCGCCAGCGCTTCGAGAGCGCGGCCGGTGATATCGGCGCACGTCGGATCAAGCATCGCGTTGTGGTCCGCGAACGGCACGTGCTGGAGGATCTGCCAGTTGTTATCGACGTCGAACGCCGCCCATCCGCCGTCTTTCGACTGCATCGCGAGCAGCCAGTCGACCGCGCGCATGCGGGTTTCTTCCTGCGCGCGCCGGTCGGACGCTGGCAGGTACTGCAGGGCGAGCAGCACCATCGCGGTGTCATCGATGTCGGGATACCAGTCGTTGCGAAACTCGAATGCCCAGCCGGAGGGCTCCAGTTCCGGGCGCTTAACGGACCAGTCGCCTTTACGCCGGATTTCGCGCGTCTGCAGCCAATCGGCCGCTTTGACCATCGTGGCGAGTTGCGCGGCCCGGCTCATCGCGGAGGGGCTGGCAACGCGCGCTTCACCGATGGCATAGGCGCCGATCGCCGTGTCCCATACCGGCGAGAAACAGGGCTGGAAGAAGAGCGTTTTCCCGTCATCCACCATCAGGCGGTCGAACTGGCGGATGGCTTCCACGCGCACCGGATGATCTTTCGGATAACCCAGAACATCGAGCGCCATGACCGAATACTGCATGGGCGGATAGATCGCGCCCAGGCCTTCGGAATGCTTCATGCGCTCGAGCATCCAGTGCTCGCAGCGGCGGATGGCGTCGCGGCGGATGCGGGCGAATCCGTAGCGCTCCCACAGCTTGAAAATGCGGTCGGAGTGGATGAACGTGTTGCGCCAGCTCAGCCAGGCGTCCGTACTTTCGAACGTGACCGGCTTGCCGGGGATAAAGAGCTCGTCAAGCGTGAAACCCGAGGGTACGGGCCGCTTCGGGTCGTGCGCGTGAACGATGGCGAGCGAAACCACGATCGCCCGCGTCCAGGACGACATCTGATACAGCGTTTTTCCCGGCAGCAGCAGAATCTCCGGTGGGATGCTGGGCGTGCCTTCCCGCGGATAAAGCCCGAACAGGCTCAGGTTGACCTTCGTGTAGCTGTTGGCAGACTGGATGCCGCCGAGCGAGATGATGCAATCGCGCAGCTTCGACATCTGCGGGCCTTTGGGGTCGATTCCCGCGAGCTTCAGGGCGAAATATGCTTTGACCGAAGCGCTGATTTCGCTGGGGCCCTTCGCGTAGATGGGAAATCCGCCATCGGTGTTCTGCTGGGAAAGAATGCGCTGGGCGGCACGCCCGATCTGATCGCGATTGGGCGGATTCCACTTCCCATTCGCGTCCGGCGCATGCAGCCAGAGCTGGAACAGGATGTAGTCGGATTCGAGCGTCGTATCCGCCGTCAGCAACGCGCACCAGTAGCCTTCCGGATGCTGCAGGGAGAGGAGGTTGGCTGTCGCGCGGTCAATCGAGTTGCGCGACGCGGCAAGAAGGGCTTCGCTGACCTGTTGGGTGAGCGTGGTCATCGACTGATACTGAGCAGAGGCGGCCGGTTGTTTGTCAATTCAGGTGGCAGCGAGAACCGAACGTCCTCTTCCACCATCTCCACTTCTTCCATCTGGCCGAAACCCTGATCGCGCAATGCGTTGACAATGTTCTCCACCAGATGCTCCGGGGCGGACGCGCCGGCCGTCACACCTACGTTATTGACGCCGGTGAGCCATTCCGGTTTCACTTCCGACCAGTCATTTACGAGATACGATTTAACCGAATAATTCTGTCCGACTTCCACCAGGCGCTTCGAGTTCGAACTGTTGGCCGAACCGACCACCAGCAGCAGATCGCAGAATTGTGCGACGCCCTTCACCGCCATCTGCCGATTTTCCGTGGCATAGCAGATATCCTGCGACTTCGGCCCCCGGATCAGCGGGAAACGCTGCTGCAGGCGCGCCATGATATCCCGGGTTTCGTCCAGACTGAGCGTGGTTTGGGTTAAATACGTGACGCGGGCCGGGTCGTCAAGCTCGAGCGCATCCACGTCTTCCACCGATTCCACCAGAAACATCTTGTCCGGCGCTTCCCCGAGCGTGCCGATTACTTCATCGTGATTTTTATGTCCGATCAGGACAATCGTGTTGCCTTCCCGGGCGAATTTTACGGCTTCCAGATGGACTTTGGTCACCAGCGGGCAGGTAGCATCAATGATTTCGAGTTTCCGCTCTTTGGCTTCCCTGCGGACGGCCGGAGAGACCCCGTGAGCGCTGAAAATCGCACGCGCGCCTTCGGGAACTTCCGCAAGCTCTTCGACGAAGATGGCTCCCATATCCCGGAGTTCATCCACGACATGCTTGTTGTGCACGATTTCCTTGCGGACGTAAACCGGCGGGCCGTACAGATCGAGAGCAATCTTGACGACGTCAATCGCGCGCACCACACCTGCACAAAAGCCGCGCGGTTTGAGCAGATAAATCTTCTTCTCGCCCGTGAGATTGGGCGCGATCGGCTTGAGTGACGGCATGACGGCTCTCGGGTGGGTTTGAAACACTCAGTATATCATCGGAAATTAACGATTTCGGTAAACCGGATATCAGGATTGGAGGCCATATGAAGGCATGGCGGTTCAACACGGCGTTTGGACTCGAAAATCTTGAAAGGATTGATCTTCCCGAACTTTCGC
>CAZPZE010000442.1:0-4527 GCA_964590625.1 uncultured Solibacteraceae bacterium | reverse complement strand
TTGCGGTTGCTGCTCCGAAACTATTGGAACTGCCGCCGGATCAGATAACGGAAGCACCCGACACGTCGAGGAATCCGATCGCACTGGAACAGACGGCCGTGATCGCGCAGCTCCAGGCGCAGATGAAAACTCTCGAGCGATCTTATTTTCCGCGATTCTTCCTGCAGGGCGCGGCGTATGCGCGCGGGAGCGGGGCGGAAGTCGCCGGCCCGACGATGGGTGGATTGAACGGACTCGCGCCCACCACGCAGAATTATGCGCTCGGCCTGACGGTGACGTTTTCGCCCACCGATCTGGCGGCGCTGCGGGCGCGCGAAGCGGCGCAATCGGCGAATATCCACGCGGCGGACGCGCGGGAACGTCAGATCGCGACCGATCTGCGGGCGCGGTGGAACGCAGCGGTGGCGGCGCTGACCGGAAGCCGCGGCGTGGCCGCGAATACTCCGACGCAGATTTCCGCCGCGCGCACGGCGGCCAACCAGGCGACGGCGAGATATCAATCGGGGCTGGGAAATATCGACGAAGTTGCGGAGGCGCAGCGGCTGCTGACGCAGGCGGAGATCGATGACGCGCTGGCGCGGCTCGGAGTGTGGCGGGCGCTGCTGGGAGTGGCGACGGCCGCGGGCGACATTCAGCCGTTCCTCGCGGAGGCAAGCCAATGACGGCGGGAGGTCAGCAATGCGCCTGGTTTTAGCCGCACTCAGCCGTCCAGTGACGGTCGTGATCGCGCTGCTCGCGCTGGCGCTCGGGGCATTCCTCGCCGTGAAGCGGATGCCGGCCGATATTTTTCCGAAAGTGGGCGAGCCGGCGATCTACGTGGCGCAGCCTTACAGCGGCATGGACCCGGCGCAGATGGAAGGCTACCTCACTTATTACTACGAGTATCACTTCCTCTACATCACCGGTATCGATCGCGTGGAGAGCAAGAGCATACAGGGCGCGGCCCTGATGAAGCTGATTTTCCACGAAGGCACGGATATGTCGCAGGCGATGGCGGAGACAGTGGGCTACGTGAATCGCGCGCGGGCGTTCATGCCGCCAGGCACGGTGCCTCCGTTCATCACCCGGTTTGACGCGGGCAGCGTCGCGGTGGGGCAACTGGTTTTCAGCAGCACCACACGAACACAGGGCGAACTGCAGGACTTCGCGCTGAACCGAGTGCGTCCGTTGTTCGCGACGCTGCCGGGCGTCTCGGCGCCGCCTCCGTTTGGCGGGAATCAGCGGACGATCGTGATCACGCTCGATCCGGACAAGCTTCAGCAGTACAGGATTTCGCCCGAGGAAGCGATTGCGGCGGTGAACCGTTCGTCCGTGGTGATGCCTTCGGGAAATATGTGGACCGGAACGCTGAATCGCATTGCGCGGACCAATGCGGCGCTTGGAGGAAATCTTGCGGAGCTGCTGATGACGCCGATCCGGCCGGTCTCCGGGACGAGCGTGTATCTGCGGGACATCGGGACGATTGAAAACGGTACGGACATCGTCACAGCCTACGCGCACGTCAACGGGAAGAGAACAGTTTATATTCCGGTGACGAAGCGCGCGGATGCGTCGACGCTCGCGGTCATCAGTGCGGTGAAGGCGGCGATTCCGGATTTCAAGAAGGCGGTGCCGGACGACGTGGACGTGAAGCTGGAGTTCGATCAATCGCCTTTCGTGACGAACTCGCTGCGCGGGCTGGTATTTGAAGGGCTGATGGGCGCGGGGCTGACGGGCCTTATGGTGTTGCTTTTCCTGCGGGACTGGCGGAGCGCGCTCATCGTGATTCTGAATATTCCGTTCGCGTTGCTGGGGGCGGTGATTCTGCTCTGGCTAACGGGACAAACGGTCAATATCATGACGCTCGGCGGTCTGGCGCTCGCGGTCGGGGTGCTGGTGGATGAGGCGACCGTCGAGATCGAAAACATCCATACGCGAATGCTGCCCGGAGTTTCCCGCGCGCGCGCCGTGGTGGAGGCCTGCCATCGAACGGCGGCTGCGCGGCTGCTTTCGATGATTTGCGTGCTGGCAGTGTTCGTTCCGTCGTTATTCATGATCGGGGTGGGACGCCAGTTGTTCATGCCGCTGTCGCTGGCGGTGGCGTTTTCGATGATTGCGTCCTATATTCTTTCGAGCAGTCTGGTGCCGGTGTTCTCAACGTGGCTGATGCGGGAGGCGCATCGCGGCGAGGAGCACGAAGGGCTTTTCGGCCGCGTGCGTGGACTCTATGAGAGCTATCTGGGATTCGTGCTCCGGCTGCGATGGCCGCTGGCGCTGGCTTATCTGGCGGGAGCGTTCATCATCCTTTATTTGTTTGTGCCGCGGCTCGGAACTGAGCTGTTTCCGGATGTGAACGCTCCGATACTGCGCATCCGTCTGCGCGCTCCGGCGGGAACGCGCATTGAGGAAACGGAACGCATCGTGATGCGCGCTCTGCAGGTCATCCAGAAAGACGCGGGGAAGGACAACGTCGAAATCACGAGCGACTTCATGGGGACGATACCGGCGAGCTACCCCGTGGATCTGATCCATCTGTTCACCAGCGGACCGCAGGAGGCGATTATTCAGGCAGCGCTGAAACCGGATGCGCCGCGCGGCGAGGCTCTGCGGGAACAGATTCGCGCCGATCTGCATCATGAATTGCCGGACTGCGAGGTTTCGTTTGAGGCGGCGGATATTGTTTCGCAGGTAATGAGCTTCGGTTCGCCGACTCCGATCGAGATCGCGGTGCAGGGGGCGAGCCTCGCGGACGATTACGGATTCGCGGAAAAGGTACGCGCACAACTGGCGAAACTGAGCTTCGTGCGCGATCTTCAGTTCGCGCAGGAGTACCACTATCCGACGCTCGATATCAATATCGACCGGCAGCGCGCGGGGCAGTTCGGGCTGACGATGGCGGATGTGGCGCGCTCGGTGGTGCCGGCCACTTCGTCCTCTCGATTCACGGAACCGAACTACTGGCGCGATCCGAATTCGGGCAATGCGTTTCAGATCCAGGTGCAGCTGCCGCAGAACCGGATGCAGAGCGTGGACCATATCGGCGAGATCCCGCTGATGCGCGATGGCGCTCGCGACACGGAGCTGCAGAACATTGCGCAGATGAAGCTGGCGACGATGCCGGGGTTGATTGAGCGATTCAACGGGCAGCACATCATCAGTTTGACCGCTAACCTGCATGGCATCACTCTCGGTGAGGCAGCGCGGCAACTGAATGATGCCGTGCACAAGGCGGGGACTCCGCCGCGCGGCGCGAAGATTGTGACGAAGGGTGAGATTCCGCCGCTGGAGCAGACGATATCCGGACTGCAGACGGGATTGCTGCTGGCTGTTGCGGCGATCTTTCTCCTGCTGGCGGCGAACTTTCAATCGTTCCGGCTTGCGCTGTCGATTCTGCTCACCGTTCCCGCGGTGCTCTGCGGAGTGGTATTGGCGCTGATGGTGACGCACACGACTCTCAATCTGCAGAGCTATATGGGCGCGATCATGGCGATCGGGATCGCAGTGGCGAATTCCATTCTGCTGGTGACTTTCGCGGAGCGGCTGCGGCGTGAGAACAGGAGCGCGTCCGACGCTGCCCGCGAAGGAGCGGCGGGACGGCTGCGGGCGATCCTGATGACTGCGTGCGCGATGATTTTCGGCATGCTTCCGATGGCGATTGGAGTGGGCGAGAGCGGATCACAATCCGCGCCGCTCGGCCGTGCCGTGATCGGCGGGCTGGTGGTCTCGACCTTCGCGACCCTCACGATTCTGCCTTCGCTTTACGCAATTCTGCAAAGCAGAGCGACGCAAACATCTCCTTCACTGAACCCTCTGGATCCCGCGAGCCGCTACTATGAAGCGCAATAAGAAATCCGCAATTTTCGTTCTGGCTGGTTGTCTGGCGGCGCTGCCGCTGCGCGCACAGACCGGCGATCTGGCGACGGTGACGGCGAAGCCGATTTCGCGTTCGGTCGATCTGCCGGGGGAGTTTCTGCCGTTTCTGAGCGTCGAAGTTCATGCGCGCGTGCCCGGGTACGTGGAGCGCATGCTGGTGGATCGGGGCAGCGTGGTGAAGGAAGGCGATCTGCTCGCCGAACTGACGGCGCCGGAAATGGCGGCGAGGATTGCAGAGGCGCAATCGAAAGTGCAGGGGGCGGAATCGGACCGCGTGCAGGCAGAAGCACAACTGGCGGCGGCGCAGAGCACGTGGGAGCGGATGAAGAAGGCGTCCGAAACAGAGGGCGCGATCGCGGGCAACGAACTGATCCT
Organism: uncultured Solibacteraceae bacterium; assembly: GCA_964590625.1. Lineage (GTDB taxonomy): Bacteria > Acidobacteriota > Terriglobia > Bryobacterales > Bryobacteraceae > BOG-234. Next base: position 300 of record CAZPZE010000442.1, on the reverse strand, counting down.
TGCGGAGAAGCAGGTGGATGCAGCGAAAGCGCTGCTGGCATCGCGCCAGCAGGCGGGCACAACCGCGCAAGCAGAAGTGAAGGCGCTGCAGGAGCTCGAGGGATATCTGAAGATTCGCGCGCCATTCGATGGAGTGGTGACGGATCGCCTGGTGCATCCGGGGGCGCTTGTGGGACCGGGCAATGATATTTCGCTGCTGACGATCCAGCAGGTATCGCATCTGCGGCTGGTGGTGCCGGTGCCGGAAGAGGACGTGAGCGGAATCGTGAAAGACGCGGTCGTCGGCTTTCAGGTGCCGGC
>CAZPZE010000441.1:0-5519 GCA_964590625.1 uncultured Solibacteraceae bacterium | reverse complement strand
AGATTTTCGCTTACATCACGACGGCGGACTACGACGAGTTCCTGGGCATACAGCAGCGGCTTCTGCTGAAAATTGTGGAAGCAGTGGAAGCGGCGGGCTCGGCTCTGGCGGTTCCGTGGCAACAGTCGTCCGACGTGGCTGGGGCAGGTCCGAATTCCTGAGCCTGAGAATTATTGGCCGCCGGTCGAGATCTCTGTCGACTGCAATTCAGTGGCGATGATCTCGGGATCCTGGGCGGGCTTGCTCTTTTCCGCGATCTTCTTCGGATCGAATTTCTTGCCCTCGAACCAGGCGGCAACCATGCCGCCTCCGAAGAACGGATGGAACACGGCGAGACCGGCGAGTGGGATCGCATAGCGTTTCGATTTCACCAGCGACTGGAGAACACCGCGTACCGCCGTGCTGCGCGGCACGGTGCCGGCGACCTGCGGGATCGTCAGAGTCTCCAGAGGAATTTCATGCTTGCGGCTGTAATGCACCAGGCTCTTCGCGGCCTGCTTGGGCGTCATGATGCCGACGTCGGCGAACAGGCTGCGATGGATCGCGCCGGGATAGTAGAAATCGATCGTGTGGCGGGCGAAGTCCGCGCAGTTCTGAAAGAGAAGGCTGAAGCGGTTTACGTTCGGAGCAGCGTTCAGCATCCGGATGAATTTCTCATCCTGCTCAGTTGTGGAAGGGACTTCGAAGGCATAGAGCGTCCGATCGTAGGCCGAGCCGACGAGCTGAGTCCAGTCGCCCTCGGGGGCAGACCCGTCGTCGGCATCGGGAACGATCTCCTCGAGGTGCTCGCGGCGCCATTGATCACGCAGGCGGGCGACGTCGTGCGGCGTGACGGAGAGCGGAACCTGATCGGCATCGTCGACAGCGTAGAGATAAGGCAGCAGCGGGATAGCCAGCCAGTCATAACCCGCGACGCGATGGTAGCGGCTGATGACGACACCGCGTTCTCCTTCACTGCAGAGTCGGAGCCTCACGGGGCTATCGGCGCAGATGTTGGAAAAATAGATGGCTGCGTGGCCGGTCGGATTCATGCCGCCGAAAGTGCCGTAGGGTTCTTCGAGAAACAGCGTAACGTTGGCTGAGGCCGCAGCCGCTGTCAGAATCATCAGGCCGATCCATCGAGCTACACCAAACCCGCGCATACCCACCGCTCCTGCGCTGCAAATCATCTGCCAACGCGCAACTGCTGTAATTCGACGGATGAGGGTGATGTTTGGTTTACAGGGATGGCCAGTGATGGCCGAAAACCACCACGGTTCGACATCGCACATTTCCGGACTGCTAAACTTCTATTCAAGTCGTTGTTCTCATGAAGTCCGCACTACTGGCGCGTTGTTTCGCCGCCGCGCTTTTCCCTTGTCTCATCCATGCCGCACCCGTGCCGTCTCTACCGGTTCCGCCGCTTTCGGCAATCGTCGTAGGGTTTGTCGGCGGATTCGTTCGCCATAACGACGAGGCGCATCGGGAGGTGCAACTGGCCAACGAGTTGCGCAGAGATTACCGCTCAGACGTGGACGTGGAAGTGTTCGCGAATCATGCGGGACAGGCGCACAACCGGATTCTGAGCCTGCTCGACGCGGACTGCGGCGGGAGCCTCTCGGGCGCGGAAAAATCGCGGGCGCGCATTGTGCTCTACGGGCATAGCTGGGGAGCGTCCGAAGTGGTGGCGACGGCGCGCGCGCTGCAGAAAGATGGTATTCCGGTGCTGCTCACTATTCAGGTGGACAGCGTGCGGAAGCCGGGCGAGAACGATAGCCTGATTCCGGCGAACGTGGCGGAGGCAGTGAACTTCTTCCAGGTCGATGGATTGCTGCACGGACGGCGGCAGATTCTGGCTTCCGATCCGGCGCGGACGCGGATTCTGGGAAATTTTCAATCGAGTTACAAGACGAAGCGAGTGAACACCGGGAGCTATCCATGGTACGCGCGGATGTTCATGGGGCCGCATATCCAGATTGAGGCGGACCCGGGTGTGTGGAATCGCGTGGAGTCTTTGATTCGTTCGAAGCTGGGGCCGATTACCTAAAAGTGCAGTTTGGCGGCGAACTCAAAGTCTCTCGGATTGCCTGCGCTGGTGATGGTGCCGAAGGCGGGTGAGCCGAAGGAGCCGTTCGGATCGTTGAGGGGCGGAGTGTTGCTCACGTTGAAGGCTTCGGCCCGGAATTCGAGATTGTATTTTTCCGAGAGACGAAATGTGTTGCCGAGCATGAGGTCGGCGTTCTGGAGGCTGGGGCCGCGGATAGGGTTGCGGGAACTGTTGCCGATCTGGAACTGACCGGCGGCGACGAACGCGGCTTTGTTGAACCACTCGCCGGCACTGCGGTTCGAGAAATCATTCGGATTACTGATGCGGTTGGGGCGCTGCACGGCGTAGCCGAAGGCGGAGAGCGTGTTAGTCGCCTGGTTCACGGGGACGGCGTCGCCTGATTGCAGGCGAACGAGTCCGGCGATCTGCCAGCCGGATATTTTCTTCCAACGCGGGATCTGACAGATCCAGCCGACGGAGAAGACGTTGGGGATATCGCCGGTGGAGACGTCGCGTTCAAGGCCGCGGTTGAAGGCATCGGCCGCGCCGATGGTGGTGAGCGTCGGGCCGGTGAAGATCGTTTGCGAGAAGTAGGTGGAGGCGTCGTCGATCAGCTTCGAGAAGGTGTAAGCGAAGGAGAGCATGAGTCCGCGTGAGACACGCTTTTCGAGCTTGAGCTGCGCGGCTTCGTATTCGGAATCGGCGACGTTATCGCGGAAGAGAGCGACGTTGGTGAAGCGGGGGAACGCGCGGAGCAACTGCTGCCGGGTGGTGGTGGGCTGGCCGAGTGAGGAAGACGCCGGGATTTCGCCGTAGTACGGGTTCGGGACTTTGGTGGTGAGGGCGGTTCCCATCGAGAGATACTGCGGCGGCAACTGGTTCAGATTCCATTCGGGCAGACCGAGGTGCGTATTCTTTGAGCCGAGGTAGCCGGCTTCGAGATTCCAGTCTTTTCCAAAAGTTTTCTGGAGCGTGAAGTTCCACTGCTGCGAATTGCCGGAGCCGACGGTGTGGTCGACGCCGAAGACGCCTTGTCCAAGACCGGAGTTCGGATTGGGCGCGTTCACCTGCACGGTGGGACCGGTGGAGAGAAGGAATGCGGGGTTGATGTTGTCCTGCGATTGCTGGCCGACGGTCTGGACGAAGGGGAACTGCGGCAGCGTGAACGGTGTGGTGATCCCGGTCTGCTCGAACCACACCATGCCATAGCCAGAGCGAATGACGAAAGAATCGTTCACGCGATATGAGAGGCCGACGCGCGGGCCGAAATCGCAGCATTCGAGATTGCGGGCAGTGTGGGGGAAGTCGAGCACCTGCGTGTTGAGGTTGAAGACCGCGGCCTGATTGCTGACTTCGGTCGACGGGAAGTTCAGGGTGTAGCGCGTGCCGATGTTGAGCGTGAGGCGATTCGAAACTTTCCAATCGTCGCCGGCGAAAAATTCCGCAATGTGAGCGCGGGGCTGGAGGACTTTGTTCTGGATATCGATGCTGAATGAATTGACCTGTCCGAGCAGCAGAGAGGCGAGGGCGTTGCCGCCGGCGCCGGTGGAGGAATCGGTGCCGGTGGTGGTGAAGGCGTAGGAGCCAGTGGGATTTTCGGGGTTCACGATGTCGAGCGCTTCGCGGCGGAGGTCGGCGCCGAACTTGAAGGTGTGGTTACGGCGCACGATGGAGAACGTGTCAGTGAATTCGGTGATGGACGTCGTGAACGCGGCGTTGGCGGCGGTGGTGGGGCCGATCTGCTGGTAGCCGGTGACGCTGAAGATGGGGAGCGTGTCCGGGAATGTGTTCACCGGCGCGCCGGGGATGGGGATGCCACCGTCTTGCAGCGAGGACTGATTGACATCGCGGCGGCTGTAGCCGAAGCGCGCTTCGTTGAGCATGGACGGGGAGAGAGTCCAGTCGTATTCGGAGACGACGTCGTCGCCGCGAGTGATAGCGTGGCCGATGACGCCGGAGGTGAGGCTGCCGCTGCCATCGGGCAGGGGAGTGACGGGGTTATCGTCATCGCGCAGATAAGAGTAGCGAACGAAGGCGCGATGGCGATCGGTGAAGAGGTGATCGATGCGGCCTTCGAATTGGTCCTGACTGTCGGGCTCGACGGCGGTGCGGGCGAAATTGTTCGCGCCGGAAGCGTTGGGGAGCGGATAGTGCTGGAGGACCTGGGCGGCGATGGGATCGATGCGGCTTTCCGGAATGGTGTTGTTCGCGAAGGGGACGCGCGGCGAGGTGCCGGGATCGTAAATGGTGGTGTTGAAGATGCCGCTGCGCTGGGTGGCAGTGGGGACGACGCTCTGCCGCGTGACGCCAATGTGAAGCCGCGTGCCCTGCCAGGCGCCGAAGTAGAAGGTTTTGTTTTTGCGGATGGGTCCGCCGGCGGTGCCGCCGTATTGGTTGCGGCGGAATTCGGGTTTGCGTCCGGAGCCGGCGAAATAGTTGCGGGCGTTGAGGTCTTCATTGCGGAGGAATTCGAAGAGCGTGCCATGGACTTCGTTACCGCCGGATTTGCCGATGACCATGACGGTGCCGCCGTTGGAGCGTCCGTATTCGGGCGACCAGGCGTTGACGTTGAGGCGGAATTCTTCCATCGCGTCGACGATCGGGTAGTAAGGGACCTGGCCGGGTTCGGGCTGCAGGACGCTGATGCCGTCATAGAGATATTCGTTGGTGCGCGGGCGGCTGCCGTTGATGCGCGGGAGCAGGGAGCCGCCGCCGGGGAGCGCGACGCCGGGCGAGAGGGCGACAAGCGGGATGAAGTTGCGGCCGTCGAGCGGGAGGGTCTGGATTTGCGCGCTGTTGACGTGATAGCTGACGGAGCCGCTGGCGGTTTCGAGGAGCGATGCGGCGGCGTTCACGCTGACGGCTTGCGTGGGCTGGCCGATTTCGAGTTGGATGTTCTGACGGATCTGGTCGCCGATGCGGAGGGTGATGCCGGTCTGGGTGTAGGGACGGAAGCCGGATTTTTCGGCGGTGAGCGAGTAAGCGCCGGCGTTGAGGCCGATGAAGTGGTATTCGCCGTGAGCGTCTGAGGTGATTTCGGTTCTGATGTTGGTGGATTGTTCGGTGGCGGTGATTTTGGTTTGGGGGATGGGGAGGTTGGTGGGGTCACGGATTGTACCGAAGAGTTCGGCGTGGCCGGATTGGGCAGGGGCGGGGAGGACTGCGAGGAGGAGGATCAGGCCCGAGTATCGGGGACGTGACATTGTCATTTAAGAATAACAATGTGGTGTTTAAAAGACATACGTGGAAGGGCATTATGGGCCACAGATGAAAAATTTGCTGCGACTGAGTTTGCTCGGTCGCCTGCGCCTGGCGGAAGCCAGGCGCTGGACTTTGGCCTTTGACAGATCATGCGATCGGAAAGGAGCATTTCTCCGGCTTCGTAACGGGAGCAGGGGAAGCCGCAAAGCCGGAGAAATTCCGGATGCCGAGACCGCGTCCCCAGACATCGGCGCGAAGCTGATGCAGCAGGTGCTGAGTGGAGATGCGCGGA
>CAZPZE010000440.1:0-6756 GCA_964590625.1 uncultured Solibacteraceae bacterium | reverse complement strand
GCGGAAGTCGATCGGATTGGGAACATCCGGATTCCACACCGGCTTCGGCGTATTCACGCGATGCTGCGTCTTGCAGTTGCGCAGCCCGGCAACGGCGCTTCCGAGCGTCCCATCCACCTGCATCTCGAAGAGCTCATCGCGGTTCACCCGCACGGTCCACGAAGAATTGAACTGCGCGATGATCCCGCCCTCGATTTCGAGACACGCGTACGCCGCATCATCCGCCGTCGCTTTATATGGTTTGCCGGCTTCATCCCAGCGCTCCGGAATATGGGTGACGGAAAGGCAGCTCACGCGCTTCACCGGTCCGAAGACATGATCGAGCACATAGCGCCAGTGGCAGAGCATGTCGATGGTGATGCCGCCGCCATCCTCGGCGCGATAGTTCCACGAAGGCCGCTGCCCTGGCAACAGATCGCCCTCAAACACCCAATACCCAAACTCGCCGCGCACCGAAAGAATGCGGCCGAAAAATCCGCTCGCGATCAGCCGCTTCAGCTTCATGATGCCCGGCAGGAAGAGCTTATCCTGCACGACGCCATGCTTCACGCCTTTCTCATTCGCGAGCCGCGCCAGTTCCAGCGCCTCATCCACCGTCTCCGAAATCGGCTTCTCGCAGTAGACGTGTTTGCCCGCTTTGATCGCGCGCGTCACATCGGCCACGCGGCGCTGCGTGGTCTGCGCGTCGAAATAGATCGAATTCTGCGGATCGTCGAGCGCGCTCTGCAGGTCTGTCGTCCAGCGGGTGATCCCGTGAGTCCCGGCGAGGGCGTTCAGCTTATCCTCATTCCGGCCCACCAGGACCGGGTCCGGCATGAGCGCCGTCCCATCCGGCAGCAGGACGCCGCCCTGATTGCGGATGGCCACGATCGAACGCACCAGATGCTGATTGGTGCCCATGCGCCCCGTGACGCCGTTCATAATGATGCCAATCGGATGTTGTTTCATGTTTGGGTGGAGCGGCAGGACCGCTCTGAAAAGTATCTCATCCTGTGGCTCATTAGCCGCACCGTGGGAGGTTACATACAACTTGTGCTACCATTACTAGTACGTTCAACCCCAATCTCTTCCCCTCGTATTTTGAATAACTTACATGAACCTCCGATCGCTTTTTAGTCTTTTCTCGTCGGATCTCGCCATTGACCTCGGCACCGCCAACACACTTGTGTTCGCCAAGGGGAAGGGCATTGTCGTCAACGAACCTTCTATTGTCGCCCTCAATAAAACGAATGGCGAAGTGGAAGCCGTTGGCAAAGAAGCCAAGGAGATGCTGGGCCGCACGCCCGGCAACATCGTGGCGATCAAGCCGATGAAGGACGGCGTCATCGCTGACTTCCGCGTCACCGAGAAGATGCTGAACTACTTCATCCATAAAGCGCACAACCGCAAGATGCTGGTGCATCCGCGCATCGTCATCGGCGTTCCGAGCGAAATCACGCAGGTGGAAAAGCGCGCAGTCATGGATTCGGCCTATCGGGCGAAAGCCAGCGAAGTCCACCTGGTGGAACAGGCCATGGTCGCCGCCATCGGCGCCGGGCTGCCGATCACGGAACCGGGCGGCAACATGGTGGTCGATATCGGCGGCGGCACCACGGATATCGCCGTGATCTCCCTCTCCGGCATCGTCTATTCGCGCTCCGTGCGCGTGGCCGGGAACGAGATGGATGACGCGGTGATGCAGTACATGAAGCGGAAACACAATCTGCTGATCGGCGAACGCACCGCCGAGCAGATCAAGATGCAGATCGGATCGGCCTGGGTGCTTGACCGGCCGCTCACCATGGAAGTCAAGGGCCGCAACCTCATCGAAGGCGTTCCGAAGACCGTGGAAATTGACGATACGGAAGTTCGCGAGGCGCTCTCCGAGTGCATCGCCACCATCGTGAACGCCATCCGCGTGGCCCTCGAACGCACCCCGCCGGAGCTCAGCGCCGATATCAGCGACCGCGGCATCGTCCTTACCGGCGGCGGCGCGCTGATCAAGAATCTCGATGTCCGCATCCGCGAAGAAACGGGGCTCCCGGTTTCAATCGCCGACGATGCGCTGGCTTCCGTGGTGCTCGGGACCGGCAAAATGCTCAGCGATTTCAAGCTGCTGCGCCGGATTTCCATCGACCAGTAAGCCAGATCAGTAATACTAGAAGCAGAGAGACAATCAGCAGCGGAGATCCGCTCGAATCGCCATGGAATCACTCCTGCATCGGTACCGGAACATCACCGTGCTGTTTGTGGCGATTGTTGCCCAGATTGCGGCCATCGCCTGGCAGGTCCGGAACGACAATGACGTGCCCCTGCTGCGCATCTGGGCGGTGAGCGCCGTCACACCAGTCGCAACGGCAATTGAAAATGTGCGCTCGGGCGTCTTCGGCGTCTTCACCGACATCTTCAGTTCTCGCGGCCGCGAGGAAAGCCAGGCGGTCCGCAAGGAGCGCGACCGTCTCCGGCTCGAAAACCAGCTTCTGAAGAACGAACTCGCCGAGGCACAGAAGGTCGGAACGCTGGCCGGGTTCAAGGCCCATTCGCCTTCGCGCATGATCGGCGCGCGCGTGATCGGCACCACGACCGGCATGGGGACGCACTCGGTGCTGATCGATGTCGGCTCATTTTCCGGCGTCCGCAAAGGGATGGCCGTGGTGACGCCGGATGGCATCGTGGGCAAAGTGCTCGAAGTGTACAACCTCGCGAGCCAGGTGCTCTCGGTGACGGACCCCGGCTTCGCGGCGGCAGTTGAGTCGCAGAAGAACCACACACGCGGCGTCGTGAAGGGGCAGGGGACCGGCAATGAAAGAGTCGACTACGTTCCCACCGGCCAGAAAGTGGAGAAGGGCGAGGTCTTCTATACCTCCGGCGAGGATCGCGTGTTTCCGCGCGGCATGCCCGTTGGCCGCGTCACCAGCGTCGAGGACGGAGCGACGTTCCAGACCATCTTCCTGCAGGCTTTCACCGCGGACGTTGCGCCCGAAGAAGTATTCGTGATCATCGATCCGGTCCACCAGGAGATACCGGATGCGCCGCCTTCGGACGCGCCGGTCTTTCTCGCTCCGGATGTCTCCGGAGCTGAAGGGGCGACCGGCAGCACCGGTTCAGTGGGCGCGGCCACTACCGGCACGCAGGCGGATAAGATTGTCGACCAGTACCGGCAGATCGGCGCGGCGCAGAATCACGTTTATGGCGAAGGCACCGCTCCGAATTTCAACATCAAAGTGCCTGGCGTGAATGCTCCGGCGGGCCCGAGCGGAATCCGCGGGGCCACCGGATTCACCGGTGCGGCCGCCGCGCGCGCCTACAGCGGTTTCCGTGGCGCAGTAGCGCCCTCCGCATCTTACTCGGCCCGCGGCTATACCGGCCGCGCCGCTGCACCGCCAGCGCCGCCGGTTGCCCACGCCGCGAGCGGTCCCCTCGCAGCACCGCCGGTGACACCCGCTGCCCACGCCGCGAGCGGCCGCGTCGCTGTGATTCCGGCGGCGCCGCCTGCCGCGCGCGGTTTCAGCGGGAGCGTGGCACGTCCCGCATCCGGAGGCATAACGCCGCACTGATGGGGACGTACGCCGGCCGTATTCTCGTTGACGATGCCCGCCAGGTGCGGCGCGCCCGCTATCCCCTCTGGGTGTTCTTCGTGGTGCCGCTCGTGGCGCTGCTCATCCAGATCTACCTGCCGCTGTTCCAGACGCTTCGCTTCATGGCGAAGGTCGATCTGCCGCTGCTCGTCACCATCTATTTCGCCCTGATGCGGCGCTCGCAGATTCGCGGCCTCACCATCGGACTCATTCTCGGCGTGGCGCAGGATTCGTTCTCGCGCTTCTACATCGGCATGTACGGACTCTGCAAGACGATGGTGGGATATTTTTCCGCGTCAGTCGGGCTGCAGTTCGATGTGGAGCATCCTTTCGTCCGGATGCTGCTCTGCCTGCTGTTCTATCTCTTCCACCAGTTCCTGTATTGGGTGCTTCAGCGTGCGGTGCTCGATCAGGCTGTGGGGTTTGATCTGCTCGGCGAAGCGTTCCTGGCGGTGATCCACGCGCTGATCGGCGTGGCTCTGTTCCACTTCCTCGACAAACTGCGGGTCCCGGAATAGCCGCTACCAGTCGGCCGGCTTATAATCCTTCAGGAACTGCCCCCAGAGGTGCCTGCCGGTGTTGATGCCATCGATGATGGGGTCGACGATGCGGGCGGCGCCATCGACAATATCGAGCGGAGGATGAAAGCGCTGCTCCGCGGTTTTCTTCGCCGCGATTTCGACCGGATCTTCGTCGGTCACCCAGCCTGTATCGACCGCGTTCATGTGGATGCCGCAGCCGTGATAATCGGCGGCCGCGGTACGCGTCATCATGTTGAGCGACGCTTTCGCCATGTTGGTGTGGGGATGCCGCGTAGTCTTCGATTTCCGGTAGAACTGGCCTTCCACGGCGGAGACGTTGACGATGTGCTTGTCGCGCTCAGGCGTGCGCATCATGAGCGCTTTGAGGCGCGCGTTCAGGATGAACGGCGCGATGGCGTTGATCAGATGGACTTCGAGCAGCTCGACGGCCGGGACTTCATCCATCAGCAGACGCCAGGAATTGCGGCCGCGCAGATCGACCTGCTGGAGATCCTGATCGAGCTGGCCGGCGGGGAAGAGATCGCGCGCGGCTGCGAAATCTTCGGGCAGCAACGGCACCTGCGATAGTTCCGCGGCGCGCGCGATGCCGCCCTGAATCGCCAGCGCCTCACCGCCCGTGACTTCGCCGAGGAGCTTCTGCGCCGGCGCGGGCATGTGACCGGTGGCCGCGCGCTCGCCTTCCATCATGTGAGCGTAGAACTCCGGCGGCCGCCGCACGGTCTGGCACGCGTTGTTCACGATGAAATCGAGCCGCGGCAGCGTGGCTGTGAGATGACGGGCGAGCGCGTCGACGCTCGGCGTGTGGCGCAGATCGAGTCCGAAGATCTTCAGGCGGTCCGCCCACTCGGGGAAGTCGGGCTCTTTCGCGTAGCGCATGGCGGCGTCGCGGGGGAAGCGCGTGGTGACGATGAGGGTCGCGCCGCAGCGCAGCAGCTTGATGCCGGCCTGGTAGCCGATCTTCACCCGGCCTCCTGTCAGCAGCGCCACGCGGCCGTGGAGATCCGCCAGTTCCGAGCGCTTGGCGAAATTGAACGCCGCGCATTCGGGACACATCTGGTCGTAGAAATGGTGGATTTCGGAATAATGCTGCTTGCAGATGTAGCAGTGGTGCGCTTCGGGCGCGCCGGTATCACGGGTTTCCGGCTGCTCTTCGGCGGGCGGCGGGAAATAGTTGGGAGTCGTGAAAACAGGCTTGCGGCGCAGCGCGCGAATGCCGGTTTCCTGCAGCACGGAATCGACCTTCTCGAGGCGCTTCGCCGAACGCTCGCGTTCGGCCGCTTTCAGCATGGCGCGGCGAGCTTTTGGATCCGGGTTGTAGAGCTGTGCTATCGCTTTGTGGAACCGCTCGCGCTCTTCGGGGGAAAACTGCTGCAGGCGATCGTGATCGGCCGCCAGCCACTCGAGAAGTTCCAGCGCGGCAGTGGCGTTGGAAGTCAATTCAGGCAATCGCTTCATTATCGCAGTGGGGCGGATTACCAGTACTGCCACGCGCCGCCGAAGATCACCATCGCGGCCAGCAGCGCGTTGGTGACGGCGTGCGCGAGGATGGAATCCGCGATGCGGCCGCGGCGCACGAATACCAGTCCGTAGACCAGGCCTGCCGCGATGCCCGCGATCCAGCGCCCGCCGTGCAGCAGGCCGAAGACCACGGAGGAAACGATCAGGGCCGGCCAGGAGAATGCTGTTGGCGGCAGCTTCTCGAAATCGCGCGACATGACCTGGCGGATCAGGTATCCGCGAAACGCCAGTTCCTCTGCAACCGGCACCGTCACGATGGCTGCGGCGGCTCGCAGAGCGATCCAGAGCGTGCGGAGGCCGGGCGAGGCGTCGCGCAACTCCTTCGGCATCGCGGCGGCGGGCGCTGCGGCGATGATATCGAGCCCAACCCAGAGCGCCAGAACCACCAGGCCCGCGCCGATTCCGATCCACAAGCCGCCTCCGGGCGAAAGGCGCCAGTCGATCGTGCGATAGGAGCGCCGGTAATACCAGAGAACGGCGAGCGGGACGAAGAGGCGCAGCGGGTACGCCCATTCGAATCCGGCGGACATGGCCCGCGCCGCCATGCCGGCCGCGAGGATGGAGAGGAACGGAACCAGATACGCTTCGGTCGCGCTGCGGGCGGGTTTTTCCCTGCGGGGGCGCTTTGAAAACCACGCCATCCGCTGCGCCGCGACGCAGAGGCCGAGCGAGACGAAGTTGAACGAAATCCAGCCTGCCTGTGAGTGGAATCCCTTCACGGCAATCTGTTCGGCGCCGGCGAGTCCGATCAGGATGAGCGCCGCGATTCGAACGGAATTGAGGAAGAACAGGATCAGCGCGCCGACCGGCAGCAGGAGCAGCGCCTGAGGGAATCGGCATTCCTTGCGGAACAGGATGAGCCAGAGGCTGCCGATGAGGAGAAGCAGCAGCATTCCTTCGAGACCGGAACATTCGGGCGAAATGATGACCTGGAAGTCGCCTTTGCCGAGCATGAGCTGGCTGGGATCGGCCGTCAGGGTGGTGATCGGCCGCAGTATGACCTGGACGATGTGGAAGGTGATCCTCGAAAGCGGCAGCCAGAGCCGCTGGACGATGCCCTGGGCCAGGATGAGGGCGATGCCGGCCGCCGCGGCGTAGCCCCAGATCTCGCGGGGGATGGCCAGGAGCTGCGTCCAGAC
>CAZPZE010000439.1:0-3052 GCA_964590625.1 uncultured Solibacteraceae bacterium | reverse complement strand
GGGAACCATTCCGGAGACAGGAATTACGCTCGTCACGTCGCATTACGGAACGATCGATCAACTCGCGGAGAATCTGGCTCGCTTCCTGAAGCAGCCGGTCTGGAACCGCACTGGCCTCACCGGAAACTACGACTACAACTTTCGTTACGCCATGGACGATGACCCCTCGGTCGACGCTCCGTCACTCGAAAATGCGCTCCGCGATCAGCTTGGCCTCAATTTATTGAAAAAACAGCGCGGCTCTATGGAATATCTCGTCATCGATTCCATGGAAACCGATCCCGGCGAGAACTGATTTCCACAGAAAATTCGGCCCTCCCCTAAATTCTTAGTAACATAAATAGCCCACGTGGAGTCGAATTCCGGAGGGGGTCCCATGATCCGATTCGTCACCGTGGTAACCACAGCCGTAGTGACTGCTGGCCTCGCAGTCTCCCAGGCCGCTGATTCCAAACCAACATTCGAGTTGGCTGATATTCACGCCGCGGTGCCGACTGCGGGCGGATTCCGCGTTGGCATGGCAGTCAGAGGCCCGATTACCGCCGTCAACGGCCGTTATGAGCAGCGGAATCAGACGCTTCTGGATCTCATCGTCGCGGCATATGGCATCGATCAGGGGCGGGTTCTCGGCGGTCCCAACTGGCTCGAATGGGATCACTATGACGTGACCGCGAAGGTACCTGCCGAGGCCCATCCGGATCCCGAGACTATGAGGCTGATGCTGCAGAATCTGCTCGCCGACCGCTTCCACCTTGCCGTTCATACCGACAAGAAAGATCTCCAGGCGTACACGCTCACTGCCAGCAAGAGCCCGAAACTGAAACAGTCGGATGGCTCCAGCAGCGATACCGGTTGCCGCGGCCAGATCGGCGGTCCTGGAGCTACCGCGATGCCCGGCGGTGGCTTCCGTCTCAACCCGGAAAACGGAACGATTTTCCAGACCATGACGTGCCACAACATGACTATGGATGCCTTCGCCAACCTGCTGATTAACCAGGTATCGCAGAACGGGGTCAGAAGTCCTGTCGAAAATAAGACGGGGCTGGAAGGCAAGTGGGATTTCGAATACCGGTCATCCCTCCAGATCCGGTTCCTGACAGCGGCCCAGACAACCGATAACATCACCATCTTCGACGCCGTGGACAAGCAGCTCGGCCTCAAACTGAACCCCGTCCAGATTCCCCAGGACGTGCTCATTGTGGACAGAGCGGAAAAGCCGACTCCCAATGCGCCGGGCGTCATCGAGGCCCTGAAAGTGAAAATTCCGAAGGAATTCGAAGTGGCCGATGTACGTCCCGTCGAGGATATTCCGAACGGCCCGCGCCGCATTCAGATCACGCGCGGGGGCGGAGTTAACTTCACCGCACTCCCGCTGCGAACCCTCATCCTGTCCGCATACGCTATCGACTTCAACCGACTGATCGTCCCGCCGGACATGGAGAAAACTCTTCAGTCCCTCTATAGCGTGATGGCGAAACCGCCGTCGGCGGCCGAGCCGGCTGGGCCTGCGGAGAGCGCCACGCCCGGCGCGCCGCCCCCTTTCCCTCTCGGAAGCCCCGATGACAGCGATGCCGCCTGGACCATGATGCAGGCTCTGCTCAAAGAGCGATTCAAACTCGCCATGCATCAGGAAGATCGCGTACTCACCGCGTGGAAACTCGTTGCAGTCAAACCAAAAATGAAAAAGGCCGATCCCACGGAACGTATGCGGATGGTGAACGGACCAGGCCCGGACGGTAAGGACCCGCGCAATACCATGCCGGCCCGGCAGGCCCTCTATTACTTCCAGAACGTGACGATGGACCAGCTGGCTGAGAAAATCCAGCAGATCGGCGCCGGCATCAACACGCCGGTCGTCAATGCCACCGGCATTGAAGGAACCTACGACTTTACGCTCAACTTCAGCTATCCATTCGCCCTGCAGAATGGCCCCGGACGCGGCGGAGGCGAAGCTGGCGCGGCGGGCCCGACGGCAACGGAAGCCGCCGAACCCACCGGCGCTATCTCATTCCAGGACGCGCTCGTCGAACAGCTCGGCCTCAAGCTGGTGGAAGACAAGCGCCCGGTCTCCGTCTGGGTCATCGATCATGTGGAATCGAAGCCGACCGATAACTGACCGCGCACACAGGCGCAGCGCGCCCTTCAGTTTGAGTACGAGCCGATTCAGTTATTCAACTGGAACAGGAACAGGCCGTTGGCGCCGGTCGCCAGCACCACCTGCTTGCCATCCAGCATGAATGTTTCGGGCGGACTCGAAAGGCCGCCGATCTGCGCATGCCACAGCGGCGTACCTGTCTTCGCATCCCACGCCACCAGGCTCTGCGCATCGCTCAGGAACATCAGGCCGCCGGCAGTCGAAAGCAAACCAACACTCCCGCTAACCTGATGGCGCCACTGCACCTTGCCCGTCTTGTAGTCGATCGCATCGATATAGGTCGGCCAGCTCAGGTTCGCCCCGTTGCCCGTGCCGCCCAGCCCCATTGACCCGCGCGGATCGGGGTCCATCAGGTAATAAATACGCAGCGAATTCTGCTCATGCACGTAGAACAGCCCCGTATCCGGCGAGAATGTAGCCGGCGGATAGTTCAGCACATCATTGTTGACGAGCGATCCGGCAATCAGCGCGTCCTTGTTCGGATTGCGCTGTACCTCGCCGCGCTTATTGAGATGCAGCGGAGAATCCGGGCTGATGGCAGAAGCATAATTGTTCACCAGTCCGAGCTTGCTCGTAATCAGATGCTCGCCCGTCGTCCGGTCCAGTACGAAGAAGTAGCCATTGCGGGTGGCCATCAGGACCAGCTTGCGGGTGCGGCCGTTGAACGGCAGATCGGCCAGGATCGGCGTCTGCGTCGAATCCCAGTCGTGCGTGTCGTGCGGAGAAGTCTGGAAATACCATGCAATCTTTCCGGTGTCCACGTTCACCGCCAGCAGGCAGGACGTGTACAGATTGTCGCCATCGCCGCGGCCCTGCGTATACGCGGGCGTCGGATTGCCCGTCCCGAACAGATAGAGGTGCGTTTCCGGATCGTACGAGCCCGGAATCCACGACGTG
>CAZPZE010000438.1:0-4079 GCA_964590625.1 uncultured Solibacteraceae bacterium | reverse complement strand
CTGATGGTGACGGACCAGACCATTTATTACCGAGTGGACGACGTCCTCTACAAGGCTGATATTGTGGGTACTTTGGCGGCAAACGCAGTGAAACTTGCGGAAGGCCCGGAAATAGTTCAGGCACATTGGGCCTTCTTGAATTAGCTGCGCGGCGCTGCTGAATTTGCCGGTTCATCTGCGGATACGAGGTCCGGCGTGCAATAGCGTGCAATGATGCGCGGGAAAGGCGACGTTCTTGGCAATTGTGGTAATGTAGTTTCAGTAAGTTGCAGAGCAAAAAATCGGTCGAGGGCTTCGAATCTCACCCTCACCGCCAGATCTTTCCCTGAATCTTCTTCGAATGAGACAGAATGCGCCCGGCACAGGCCTGTCGCCTGAACCGGACGCATCACGCCGCCGGGCAGCAGGAGCGCATCGTAATCTCGTGCCGACACCTTCTTCAGATCCCGATCGGCCGGAAACTTGTCGCCCTTTTCGTGATGATTCATGCCCCGGACTTCACTGCCATCAGGTGATACGAGGTCCGTCTTCGCGCCAGCCGCCTCAAGGGCTTTGCGCGGCTCCGTCATCTCTACCTGTTCGAATCCGTCTGCCACGAGAATCGCGATTTTTTGTCCATTGAGTTTCTTGTCCCACCGACCTACCTCATGCCGAGGAGATAAACGGAAACGACGCCGCATCCCACCCCGGTCCACTGCCGCGCCGTCAGCGTGCTTTTGTTCAGGATCAGATCGAGGAATGGAGCTTCAATCACGATGAGGATCGCGACCATCACCAGGTACTTGCCCGTTTGTCCTTCCATCCGCGCGCGCGTGGCGTAACGGTACGTCGCGAGGCCGTTCACGATCCCCGCGGCGATCAGCATCAGAAGCCTGCCCGCGGCCGGAAACGATCCGCCATCGAGCCCTCCCTGCAGCAGGGCGATGAGGACAGCGACGATTCCGGTCACGCTCAGCACAACCGCGCCGATCCACGGCGCCGGCGCCTGCGAATACTTCCCGAGAACCGGCCACATCACCATTCCCATTGCGATTAAAGCTGCCTCCAGGATTTCCTGCCACGCCATCTCTGCCGTTCCCCCTGCCACAGAATAACAGCGCAAATAAAAAACCCGGACAGCGGCTTCCGCCGTCCCGGGCTTCGTCCGCAACTCTGCGGACTTTATTTGTAGGCAAGACCGGCCGGACCTGGCTCGGTATTGCTGTTAGTAGTGGCATTCGGATTGTCGGTCAGGGGCTGGCCGATGACCTCGCCGTTCACCACCAGTTCCACGCGGCGATTCTGCTGACGTCCGGCGGCCGTGTCATTCGTCGCTACCGGCCGCGACTTCCCGTAGCCGTGCGCTTCAATGTTGCTGTCCGAAATGCCGTTGCTTACGAGATAATCGCGCACGGAATCGGCGCGGCGTTCGGAGAGCTTCTGGTTGTAATCGTCGCTGCCGGTGCTGTCCGTGTAGCCTTCCACCGTCAGATGAAGGCTCGGATAAGCCAGCAGGATGCCGGAAACCTTCGCCAGCTTCTCTTTCGCGCCCGGCTTCAGCGTCGCCTGATTGACGTCAAACAACACGTCGGACATATTCACGATCAGCCCGCGCGCCGTGTCGCGAGTCTGCAGGATCAGATTGAGCTGGTCCTTCAGCTTCGCACGCAGCGCCTGTGCATCCTTTTCGGCCTGTTCTTTTGAGGATTCCGCGGCGGCTTTGGCGGCAGCCAGCTTTTCCTGCTCGGCGATCGCGGCTTGCTTCGCGGCTTCAGCCTCAGCCTGAGCCTGCTTTGCGGCTGCCATTTCGGCTTCCGCTTCGCGCTTCTGGGCGTCCGCCGCGGCGGCTTCAGCCTGCGCGCTCGCTCTCAGCCGCGCCTCTTCCTGCGCCTTCCGCTGCGCTTCGGTCGCCTGCGCCTGCGCCGCGGCTTCACGCTGCTTCATCGCGGTCTCCGCGGCTTCCTGCTCCTTCTGAATGCTGATGCGGCGCGCGTCTTCTGCCATCTGCGTGGCTTCACGCGCGGCGCTTTCCAGCTTCTTCAGGTCTTTGCTCCTGGCGAAACCTTCGGCATTGATCATGTCGGTCCGGGCTTTCTGCATTGTGTCCGCCGCGTACTCGTCCGCGCCCTGCGCCTTCGCGATCGCCATGGCGAGCCGCGCCTCGCGCAACTGCAGCGGCAGGGATGTATCGGCCGCTGCTTCGTTCACGCCCGCCGCGCTCACGTTCGCCGAATATGTTCCACGCTTGAGCAGTTCATACTTCGCGTCCACGTCTTCCATCGTGCCGGTTGTGTCTTTGCTCAGGACGTTCTCCATGACGACTACATCCGAGGGCTCGCTCACGTTGAAATACGGCTCAGCCGTTACGATCATGCCGAACGATGCGAGATCGGTAGTGGCGTAGAGTTCCGCGCTCTTCTGATCCGCGTTGCGCAGCGTCACTTCACCGAGACGTTCCGGACGCCCTTCCGGCGTGATCGCCCACAGCACCAGCGTCAGATACTCAGGACCGTACTGAACGGGATTCGACAGGTGATCGAATTTCAGACTAATGCGGGTCGCGCCGTCATTGGGCGTCACCTCCGCTTCCCCTCTGGCCTCAGGCATCAGCGCCGTGCCGCGGAAGTCGATCTTCGTCGTGCCCTGGCGGTGATGATAATTCACGGCGCGAATGGTTCGCGAGGTGACTTCGACTTTGTAAATCGGCACGTGGCCATCAGCGGTTGCCGAGACATTTGTCTGGACCGGGTTTGGCGCCTGCGCATAAATCCCGGCGGCCGCGGCCAGCATGGATAACGTCACTTTGACTGCTCTCATGTTCCACCTCTCCTGCGCGCAATTAATGCATGTACCGTGCCACACGAAAAGCGCCGGCACTCGCGATCCTTATAACTGCACGCCCGACGCGCCGGCGTTCGGCCCTGCCGCCGAGGGGAAAATGTTCCACTCGCGGTTCCTTTTGTTGCCATAGTGAGGTTCGGTACTCGTGCAACGCGTGAAAAAAGGTTCGGGTTAGCTGCAACTATTGCTTTGCAGTGCCCGCGCAAGCCTTTAATTGGCGGGCTTTTGCGATTGGCACAGCGCGTGCATAACCACCGCGGCATACCGCAGTCAGACCGCGGAAAACGGAGATGGGATGCAGACTCAGGAAATCAAATCCATATTGGACGCTAAGCTCACTGAATTAGCCGCACGGCGCTTCTCGCGCGAAGATATTGCCATCGAAAAAACCGCCGAGGAAATGGAAGAAATTCAGCGCGGAAGCGATCGCGTGCTGGCTCTCGATTCGATCACGCGCATGTGGGAAACCTCCACACTGGTGACCGAAGCACTGAAGCGCATCGAGGACAACACCTATGGAATTTGCCTCGAATGCGAGGAGCCGATCAGCGCCCGACGCCTCGCCGCGCTCCCCTGGGCGAAATACTGCATCTCCTGCCAGGATGCGAAAGATCGCGAAAACGCCGACCTTCGCTGGTCCGCCTGAATCAGTCTGAAGGAAATTCGAATGAACGGCTGGTCGATTATTTTCGCGTTGGTGTCCATTGGGAGCGCCGTCTGGGGTAGTCCCGCGCTTTCCGATGCAGCCCAGTTCTGCGCGGCGCTGTTTGGCGTCCTGTTCCTGCTGACTTTATTCGCGAGGGCCATCCGAGGCACTGCGTGCTAGTTGGCGAGAAACCCACAAGCCCTGAAAAAATACGGTCACAACTGCAGGATCAGCGCCTGATTCTGGCGTTCTTCTCCGCCACGGACGCCGCGGTGGATCGTGCCGCACGGCGCCTCGAGAGAGCGAAGGTTCGCTGCGTCACGGCGAAGGATCGCGCCGATCGTCATCCGCGCCTCAGTGCCTGGTTTCCGCTCGCCGTCGAAGGGGAGCATATTCTTGTCGCGGAAACGCGGGCGAATGCGGTGCATTCGGCCGTCGAAGAAATTCGCGCCGAGCATCCTGCATCTGTCTTCGTGATCCCGGAGGTCTTCACTTCCCCTGCGGCGATTCCGCCGGTTCGTGAGCGCAACGATCTGAGCTGGGCGCGCGCGGCTGCCGGCGCGAAAGTCGTTGCGGAGCCCGCGCTCGCTCCGTTCATCAGGCGGCGTCTCAG
>CAZPZE010000437.1:0-28447 GCA_964590625.1 uncultured Solibacteraceae bacterium | reverse complement strand
CCTCCAGGCCGAGCCGCAGGCGAGTCAGCTTCTGGCGGTGCTGCACCCAACGCTCGAGGCGACCATCGCCGCGTCCGATCTCGACGCGCTCTACGCCCGCATGCTTTTTTCCAATAACCACTTCGAGTGGGCGCAGTTCCTCTATCAGAAAAACGTCGCGCGCTGGAAATACTGGAAGCCGCAGACGCCCGATACCGAGCGCCGTCTGAAAGAAGCGCAGGCGCAGGTAGAGGCGTGCAACCACGCCATGGCCACGCGCAAAGGCCCGAAACTGCCGAAAGAATAATCGTCGCTGTTCCCGTGCGCCGCGGGCGCGAAAGTTCGATTGTTTCGGGATTGCCGCCGCCCGGCCAGTCGTCCGCCGGAAACTGCAGTGCGTAAGCGAGCGGCGTACATTCCGGGAAATGATCCGGTTGCTCATACTGACCCGGCAACTTCACGCGGATCGAGAGCTTCGGCCGACTGGGGAACCCGTAGGGCCGCGCGATCCGGAATTGCGCGTCGGCCAGCGACGACGCCTTTCCGGCTTTCAGACGATCCTTCGCCTGATTTTTCAGGTGACGAAGGTCGGGGCGTTCGGGAAGAGGACGCGGCGCGTCCGCGGAATGGTTCGACATGGCGAACTCCTTTCAGGTATGCCCGATGTCCGCAGTCCGGGCCGAAAGAAGTTTCGCGCTGAAGATTTCAGACTGGGTGGGCATCTGTCCTTTCCGCGGACCGGATGCGCCCCGACACATCCGCCACTCTATCGCCGCAACACATTGAAATCAATGAAATATCGGGCCGCACAGGGGCTCCCCTTTCCCATTAGCATTGTTTACAATGGGTGAACCGTAATCCGTGATACGCTAGCCTTCCAGTAATACCCATTTCCAGGAATTTTCAAACCCATGAGCGATGTAATGACCAAACCGGCGCCCAGCGCTGAAACGCCCTCCAGCAGCGGCTCGGGCTATCTCCCTCTGCTTCTGCTGCTGTTCGCGGGCAGCGGTTGTTCCGCCCTGATCTATGAGGTCGTCTGGTATCAGGCGCTCCAGTTGGCGATTGGGTCCACTTCGGTTTCTCTCGGCGTTCTGCTCGCTACCTTCATGGGCGGGCTCTGCATCGGCAGCACGGTGTTTCCGCGCCTGAACCTGACTAAGAACCATCCGCTTCGCATCTACGCTTTCATCGAGCTGACCATCGCCGCGCTGGCGATTCTGGTGCAGTTCGCGATGCCCTCCATCAGCCAGGTTTACTGGGCCGGCGCGGCCAGCGGCTTGCCGGGCATGCTGCTCCGCGGCATCGTCGCCGCAGTCTGTATGCTGCCGCCCACGATCCTGATGGGCGCGTCGCTCCCGTCGATCGTCCGCTGGCTCGAAGCTTCGCCGCGCGCGGTGGCGTGGTGGGGATGGCTCTATGGCGGCAATACCGCGGGCGCGGTGGTCGGATGCCTGCTCGCCGGATTCTGGCTGCTGCGCGATTACAACACGACCGCCGGCACGCTGTTCGCCGCTGCCATCAACGTGATCGTCGCGCTCGTGAGCCTGGCGCTTGCGTCGTCCACGCCTAAGACCGTTCCGGTTACCGGCCCGGCGCCTGCCGCTGAAGCACCTGCCCCTGTGGCCGCCGAAGCCGCGCAGTCTGGACAGAGCCGCTGGCCCGTTTACATCACCATCGCGCTCTCCGGCGCTGTCGCGCTCGGCGCGGAAGTCGTCTGGACCCGCCTGCTCGGCTACCTGCTTCTCGCCACCGTTTACGTATTTGCGATTATTCTCGCGGTGTTCCTGACTGGCCTCGCGCTGGGCACCGCGGGCGGCTCGTGGCTGCTCCGCAAGATCAATCCGCGCACGGCTCTCGGCTGGTGCCAGATCCTGCTCATCCTGGGATTCGCCTGGACGGCCTACACGATCGTCAACACCTTCCACCTGCCGTTCTGGAATGACGACGTGCTCACCACGCAGGATGGCTGGCACATGTACTGGCTCGATCTCAAGCTGGTCGCGATCGCCATCTTCCCCGCAACGCTCTTCTGGGGAGCCAGCTTCCCGCTCGCCTGCGCCGCCGTCTCCCGGCCGGGCGATGATTCCGGCAAGACCGCCGGCGCCATCTATGCCTGGAATACGCTCGGCGGTATCTTCGGCGCGCTGCTGGTGAGTCTGGTGCTCGTGCCCGGCATCGGCACGCAGAATTCTCAGCGCGTGCTGCTGCTCGTCTCCGCCTGCAGCGGCCTGCTGCTGCTCGCCCCGAAAGCGAAGCAGACGATGGGCGCGGTTGCGCTGGCGGCTTCGGTGGGCGTGGCCGTTCTTCTCGCCATCAACATCCAGCCGACACCCGGTGAGCTGATCGCCTACGGCCGCTTCATGGGCCGCAATGCGGGACAATCTGAAATCCTCTACACAAAGGAAGGCCGTAACTCGTCGGTCGCCATTTCGCGCTGGAATAACGGCGCCATTTACGTCAACGTCAACGGCCACGTGGAGGCCACCACAGAAATATTCGATATGAAACTGCAGCGCATGGTCGGCCATCTCGCCGCCATACTGCACCCGAATCCGAAATCGGTGCTCGGCATCGGCTTCGGCGCGGGCGTTTCGGCCGGCTCCTTCACCCGCTACCCCGGTATCGAGCACATCACCGTCTGTGAGATCGAGCCCGTGATTCCCCCGGCTTCCACCATGTACTTCGCGCCTCAGAACTATGCGGTCAAGAACAACCCGAAAACACGGATCGTCTATGACGATGCCCGTCACTACCTGATGACGACGAATGACAAGTACGACATCATCGCATCCGACCCGCTCGATGTCTTCGTCAAAGGAACGGCGGCGCTCTACTCAGTCGAATACTATGAGTCGGTGAAGCGCCACCTCAACCCCGGCGGCATTTTCACGCTCTACGTGACGCTCTATGAAACCGACGAGGCCACGTTCAAGAGCGAACTCGCCACGTTCTTCAAAGCTTTCCCGAACGGCAGCGTCTGGTCGAATACGCGTGACGGCCTCGGCTATGACATGGTATTCATGGGGCAGCTCGATTCGCTCCACATCGATCTCGATAAAGCGCAGGAGAAGTACGACCGCGACGGGCACGGACCTGTGCGCCAGTCGCTGCATGAGATCGGCATTGAAAACGTGGCCGACCTCTTCTCCACCTTTACAGGAACCGCCGCCGACCTGCAGCCGTGGGTTGCCAATTCACCGCTCAATACGGACGCCAACCTCCGCCTTTCTTATCTCGCGGGCTGGGGCATCAATTCCGATCTCGCTGATTATCTCTACCGGCAGATGCTGCGCTACCGGCGTCCGCCGCAGATCTTCAGCGGATCGCCTGAGCACGTCTCGGCGGTCGTCGATCATCTGACGATGTAAACAAAAGCGGCCACCAGTCTTGTCAGGACTCGTGGCCGTTTTTCTTTTAAGTCGCCTTCTCAACTACCAGCGACGGTAACCTCGATAGTGCCCGAAGTAGCCCGGTCCGCCACCGATCCAGACCGAAAGGCCGGGGCCCCAATACGGGCCGTACGGGTAGGGGTACGGATAGGGATAAGGCGCACCATAGACCACCGGCGGCGGGCCAGCCGGGCGCGGCGGCCTCTGCTGCGCAACGCGCTGTTCGCCCGTGCCGTAATCCTGCTGATCGGCGTAGCGGAATGCCGCCGGAGCCTGCGCCGTCGAGATTGTGACCGGCGCATCGAGCCGGAACGTCAGCATTGTTTCGGGATAGATTTCCGTGGGGCGTCCGCGCGTCAGCAGCACCCCGATCGTGCTCGCGACTGCGCCGGCGCCCGCGCCGATGGCAGCGCCGGATCCGCCCGCGGCGGTCGCGCCGATCACAGCGCCAACACCCGTCGAGGTGCCGATGGCCGCGGCGTCATTGCCTGTCGAAGTGTGGCCTTTGCGGTCGATCACCTGAGACTGAACCGAAATCTGCGATCCGTCCACCAGCGAGAGGCTCGTCAGCTGGAGTCCCAGCTTCGAGGTGCCCTGCACGCGTCCTGCTTTCTGCGCGTCGCTCACGCGCCCCATCACGGTCGACCCTCTGCGCGCCACCACAATGCCGTTCACGACCAGCGGCTGGGCGAGAGTTGCATAGAATGTGTCGCCGGCCTGATTGCGATCGGAGGAAAGCCACTGGTTCACGCGAATCGTGACAAACGAGCCCGGGGGCAGCGTCAGGCTGGCCGGGATGCCGGCGGTGTCCGAAGCGGGAACCGCGGCGCCCGCGGGCGGCGGGGGCGGATCGTCAAACCGTGGATTAGCGGCCTCCTGCGCCACGAGACCCGTGACGCATACAGCGGAGAGAGCAGAAGCAAGCAGAAAGTGGGTTCGCAGCATAGCGCCCGCTTTAGCGCATTCGAAATGCCACAGCTAAGTGACTGCAAATTCAATCGCGGACGCAATGAAACGCTGGTGGAGAGCCAACCAGGCTGGCTGAATTCCACCAGATCACATTGATCGTTACAAACCCATCAAACATATTCGCGGGCCGCTGGTTTATGCACAGGGAACCCACATTCCGTTCGGCTTAAGTCACTGAAAACAGAGCTTCGAAAAAGCTGTTGAAACCGCACATTGGGTTCGTTTTTTCCTTTGACGCCGGCATGCCATTTGTCTATGATCGATTTCAGTTCCAGGGTTTACGGAACGATAGCCCAGCGAGGCGAGGCGAGTCTGAAGCGCCGATCCGAGGCAGAATCGAAAGAGGACGCAGCGGGGAGTAACAGACAATCGAACGTCAGGCAGGGTGAGCTTCCCGAAACGGGAACCGGTTGAACGCTTCGATCCGGAGGGTTCCATAGAGGACCTGAAGGGGAGTGGAGACTGGGGATGAATCGGGAGCGCCGGAGATCGGCGCGGAAAACGGGTTCCGGGCGTTGATATCGCCCCGGTTCGGCCTCGAAACCGAACGGAGTGATGGAGTCAGGAATCGAACGGATCCGCAGCGGTTTTTGGCGCGGAAGCGAAGGTACAGGCCAGGAACATGGACCTCGCAATGGTGGCGAAAGCGTCGTTGCGAGCGAGCGAAAGGCCGTATCGAGTTTCCGGCTCCGGTATAACGGAGTCCGGGGATGCGGGCCGGTGGCTGTGACCCGTCGCAGGCTGAAAGGCGGCGATGGCGAGTGACCGGACGCTGAACCAGAGAGCGTTATGCCGCGGAGCGAACGTCCGCATGCAGACGGGTCGCTGAATCGTGCCGTGAACCCTGGACGTCTTTTTTGCGCGCTGATTGCCGGGATTCAGGCCTGTTCCGAAGGCTTCTCCGCTACGCGGTCCGGATTGCGCTTCCTCCACCGGCTGAAGGTGAACGTCTCTTTCCGTTTCCGGAAACTCGCGAAATCATAGCGGCAATATTCGCAGCGCGTCTTGTAGGCGCCTAACTGCAGCTTGAACAGCGCCCACTTCGAAGTGGTCGGCCGCACTTCGTTCCAGCTGTTCAGATCCATGCGGTCGCATTTCGGGCAGCGCGCATAGAGCAGATCTTCCGGAAAGATGGTGCGCGAGATGAAGCGGGTCTTGCAGTCCTTACAGCGGAGCGGCGAAGTGAACAGCAAAAACGCGTTCCAGCGCTCCTGCGAATTCTGAAAGCGCGAAGGGCGCAGATTGCGGCTTCCGCATTTGGGACAGGCCAGCGCCATCCATCACACCAGTACGGCGCCGCGGCGCGCAATGTCTTCGTGCATGAAGCGACGGAAGGCCTCGGTCACGCGCTCCCGCACTTCAGCTTTCGTACCCAATGCTTTGCCGGAAATCTCGCGCACCGGCAGCAAATCGCGCGTGGTGGATGTAATGCAGACTTCGTCCGCGCATTCGAGATCCGCGATGGTCAGTCCGCGCTCGAAAATCCGGATATCCGGAATATGAATCTCATTCAGCAGGACTTCGCGGGTGATGCCCGGCAGGCAGCCGTCGCTCACGGGCGGAGTCAGCACATCATTGCCGAACACCGCAAAAATATTGGCGGACGTGCATTCGGCCACCCGGCCGTGCTCGTTCAGCAGAATGGCTTCGTCGAAACCCTGACGCTGCGCTCTTTCGGCCCAGACGAGATTCGGACCCCAGGAAAGAATCTTGGCCCCGGCGAATTCGTTCGCCGCATAGCGCGCATTCGCCTGCACCGTCAGCCGGACGCTGTGGCCCCAGTCTTTCGAATCGGCGGTCAGTGCGATGACGTCGCTTTCGGGAGTACCGGCCGGATTGCCGGCCCACATCCCGCCGCCGTTGCGGACGACAATCAGACGCAGCGTGCAATCCGGCTTGCCGTTGACGTGCACGAGCTGCATGAGCTGCTGTTCCAGCTTGCGGGAATCTTCGGGCATCGTGACGTTGAGCAGGCGCGCGTCCCGGGCCATGCGGGACCAGTGGCGTTCGAACGCGAAAAGCGCCCCATCCCGCACCCGCAAAGTGCTGAACACGCCCCAACCCGAAAGCAATCCGACCTGCCCGGCCCGGAGGAGCGGTTCGGATGCCTCGCGGACTTCGCCGTTATAGAAAATGTGGCTGTGGCTCGCCATGATGATTCCCTTACTTGCTTGATTTCATCATCTCATCGCGCCTGGCTTTGAACTCGGTCCCCGGCTTCCAGAGCGGATAATATTCCCCGTCGGCGACCCGGTTGCCGATTTCGAAGAAAACCCGAAGGTCTTCCACGGCCCCGGAAAGATCCCAGTCCGGCTTCACCTCGTCCGACGGCTTGTGATAGTCGTGCTCGGTGTAGTAATCGCGCTTTTCCTTGCCGTAGCCGGCGGGTTTTCCGATGTAATCGACGCCCTGGTCGGGGTCGAGCGCCGGAACACCCTGCCTGGCAAACTCGAAGTGGTCCGAGCGATAGAAGAAGCCCTTTTCCGGCTCGGCGTCGCCCGTGACGGTGCGGCCGTGCGATTTCAGCACATCCGTCGCGATGTCGTCGAGATCGGAGTTGCCCAGCCCGATCAGCACCATGTCCTTCGTGCGGCCCCAGACGTTGAGGCCGTCCATGTTGATGTCGGCCAGCGTGTACTTCAGCGGATAGAGCGGATGCTCGGCGTAATATTCGGCGCCGAGCAGGCCCTGCTCTTCGGCTGTAAGCGACAGAAAAAGAATCGATCGCTTCGGGCGCGGGAAGAGCTTCGTATAAGCCCGCGCAATTTCGATCAGACCGGCGGATCCGGAAGCGTTATCGACCGCGCCGTTGTAAATCTGATCGCCCGTCAGCGAGGGATCGCGGCCCAGATGATCCCAATGCGCCGAATAGATGACGTATTCGTTGTTGCGCGCGGGATCGCTGCCTTCGAGCTTCGCCACTACGTTCTGCGACTGGATTTTCCGCAGCGTGTTTTCAATGTGGAACGTTGCTTTCGCGCCTGTCAGCGGGACTGGCTTGAAATCCTTCTGGAGCGCGTTCGTCTTCAGAGCCGCCAGATCGAGCCCGGCCGCTTTGCAAAGCTCGGCGGCTTTATCGTACGTGAACCATCCCTGCACCGGGACGCTCTTCTCGTTGTTGGCGTCGTCGATCGTGAAATTCTCACCGCCCCAGCTATCCACGACCACCGAGAACGGATAGCCGGCCATCGGCGTTTCGTGAATGATCATCACGGCCGCCGCGCCTTTTTGCGCTGCGATTTCGTACTTGTAAGTCCAGCGGCCGTAATAAGTCATCGCCCGGCCTTTGAACATGGAACCGTCGAGCTTCGTGGGATCCTTCGGATCGGGAATCTGCGGGTCGTTGACCAGCATCAGGAGCGTCTTGCCCTTCATGTCAACGCCCTTGTAGTCATCCCAGTCGTATTCCGGCGCCGAGACACCGTAGCCCACGAAAACGATGTCACTGTCCTTCACGTCGACCGCCGGGGTGTAGTGCTGCGAAACCGCGATGAAGTCCTTTTTGTACTGCGCAGGCACGGCATGGCCGCCGACCGTGAATTGCGCCGTGGGGTTCGAAATAATTCCCGCCAGAGGAACATCCTGCCGGTAAGTCTTATTGGGATTGCCGGGCTTCAGACCGAGTTTTTTGAACTGGTCTTCCATATAGGCCACGGCCTTTTTGGCGCCTTCCGTCCCCGGCTTGCGGCCTTCGAATTCGTCTGAAGAAAGGGTCTTGATTTCCGCGAGCAGGGACTGCGCGGAGATTGCATTCAGAGCGTTCTGGACGCGTCCTTCGGGGTTGAATGTGGTGCAGGACACGAGCCCTGACAGTACTATCGCCGCGGCAATCAGAGCGGTCTTTGACATTTTCAGCTCTCCCGTACATATTAGCCTGGGAGAATTCCACAAGCCGTTCCAGAACCTGCGTTTGTAACCGAAGATGGTTCTATAAGCGATACATTGGTAGTTAAGGCCGTGTACTCCGGAAGCCCAGTCGAGACCCGATCCCTGGCCGACGTTCATGAAAGCGTCGCGACGGATCATACCGCCACGTGGCGGCGTATGATCGCGTTCGCCGGCCCCGCCTACCTCATCAGCGTCGGCTACATGGACCCCGGGAACTGGGCGTCCGACATCGTGGGCGGCGCGAGTTTCGGTTACCGGCTGCTCTGGGTGCTCGTCATGTCGAACCTCATGGCGGTGCTGCTCCAGACGCTGAGCGCGCGGCTCGGCATTGTCACCGGACGCGATCTCGCCCAGGCCTGCCGCGAATCTTATCCGCGGATCGTGAATCTCGCGCTCTGGTTTCTCTGCGAAATCGCGATTGTGGCCTGCGATCTGGCGGAGGTGCTGGGCGCGGCGATTGCGCTGAATCTTCTGTTTCATATTCCGCTGCTTCTGGGCGTCGCGCTGACCTCGCTCGATACGCTTCTCGTGCTCGCATTCCAGAAAGCGGGAATCCGCTATTTCGAGGCTTTCATCCTCGCGCTGGTCATCACGATCGCCGGCTGCTTCGCGGTGGAGATCGTTCTGGCGAAGCCGGATTATCTGAGCGTCGCCGCGGGACTGATCCCCACGATCGACCGCGATACTCTCTACGTTGCCGTCGCCATGCTGGGCGCGACGGTGATGCCGCACAATCTCTACCTGCATTCGGCGCTCGTGCAGACACGCCGCATCGGCCGCAGCACGGAGGAAAAGCGCGCCGCCTGCCGCTTTAATCTGATCGACTGTGTGCTGGCGTTGAATGGAGCGATGTTCGTCAATGGCGCCATCCTGATCCTGGCGGGAACGGTTTTCTTCCGCGCGCACAGGCAGGTGTCGGAAATCCAGCAGGCATACGAACTGCTCGCGCCTCTCATGGGAACCGTGGTGGCGGCAAAACTCTTCGGGGTGGCGCTGCTTGCTTCGGGACAGTCCTCCACTCTGACCGGCACAATGGCCGGGCAGATCGTCATGGAAGGCTTTCTGAACATCCGCGTGCGGCCCTGGCTGCGGCGTCTGGCGACGCGCGCGCTCGCGATCGTGCCGGCCGCGGCCGCCATCTGGGTGGCGGGCAACCAGGGCACCCTGCAGCTTCTGGTGCTGAGCCAGGTGGTGCTCAACCTGCAGCTGCCGTTCGCCATTATTCCGCTGCTGCAGTTCACCAACGACAAGCGCCGCATGGGTGAATTCGCCAGCGGCTGGAAGGTTCGCGCGGCGGGCTGGATCACCGCCGTGATCGTACTCGGGCTCGATATGTGGCTGACGGGTCAGTCAATCGCCGAGTTCGCCAGCGCCCACGAACGCTACGCGCCTCTCGTGTGGACCGTCTCCGGGATCGTCAGCATCGGGCTGCTCGTACTGCTGGCCGCCATGACACTGCAGCCCTTCCGGCATCACGAGGCTCCGGTGGCGACGCTGGGCGCCGAGCAGCAAACCCGCGATCTCGTGACCGTGCAGAATTACCGGCGCATCCTGGTTCCGCTCGATCACTCCCGGCTCGACCGCCTGACCCTGAGCCACGCTGCCGGAATCGCCCAGCGCGAGGGAGCGCGGCTTTACCTCCTGCACGTGGAAGAAGGCGTCACCAGCCAGATGTACGGTTCGGAATCCTCCACCGCGGAAGTCGAAGCCGGCCGCCAGTATCTGGACCGGCTGGTTTCCGCCCTCAGCGACATGGATATCGACGTCGAAACAGCCATCCGCCACGGCTCCCGCCCGCGGACCGAGATTGTCGCCTACGCCCGGGAAATCAATGCCGACCTGCTCGTCATGGGCGCCCACGGTCACCGGCGGCTGAAGGACTTAATCTTCGGCACGACGATCGACCCCGTCCGCCACGCCCTGAAGGTACCTATTCTTGTAGTGCGCGAGCCCCGGTAGTACTGGGACACCCTGTCTCAGTGCCGTGTCCCGGTGGAACCAGCGCTGAAACGACAGTTGTGTAAGTTCAATCCAATCAAGGGGGCGAAAGGGCAGGCCAACTGCTCTTTCCGGCGCTTCCGATGTTCAGGAAAACCCACTTTCTACCGGTCCTTGCGCTTGCTCTGTGCGCGGCTCCGGCCATCCTCCAGGCCGCGACACTGCAGCAGCTTTCGATGGACCAGATGACCGATCTTGCTACAGCCGTAGTTCGTGCGAAGGTGACGGGGGCCTCCGCCTCGATCAGCACCGCCTCCGGCGTTCCGACGATTTACACCCACTACCAGCTCGCGGTGAGCGAGGTGTGGAAGGGCAGCGCCCTTTCCGAAGTCGCGATGCCGGGCGGGTCTGTGAATGGCCGGCACCAGAATTTCCCCGGAGTTCCGGAACTGAAGGTCGGCGGTGAGTACGTGCTGTTCCTGTGGAAGTCGCCGGCCACCGGAATGATCTACACGCTGGGACTGACGCAGGGCATTTTCGAGGTTTCGCAGCAATCGGATGGATCTGTGGTGGCCAACCGCAAGCAAAGCGGTGAGCTGATGGTGGACGCGAAAGGTCAGCGGGTTTCCGATCGCGCCGTACGGATGGGGGTATCCACCATGCGGGCGCGCGTGCACGGCACACCGGAGGCGATCCAGTGAGACGCCGATTTACTCTTCCGGTCCTTGGCGCGCTCGTCGCGATTCCCGCCGCGGCGTACTACCCCTTCATGTACTACCTGGGGGCTGGGGCCGCACCCGCGAAATTCGATCTCGCGGCGCTCCCGAACAACACGGTCAACTTCTTTGTTTCGGAATCCGGCCCGACGAGTTTCGGACCGAATGACGATTTCTCGTCCGTGGTCAGCCAGATTCGGCGGGCCACTCAGGTGTGGAATGGCGTGAGCTCTTCGAGCCTGCGCGTGGGCTTCGGCGGATTCGAGCATGCCGGAACGACGCAGAACACGCCCGCGGCCGATGTGGTGTTTGAAGACCTGGCGCCGGGCCTGCTCGGCTTCGGCGGCCCGACGGTGGTTGCGGCTCCCGTGGTGCCCGCCACCGGATCGCCCTGGGTGCCGATCACGCGGTCGGCGGTCCACATGAACATCAACGGGCTGACCGCGCCGTTCCCCAGCTATCGCGAATCGTTCCTGCTCGTGCTGGTGCATGAGATGGGTCATGCGCTCGGCCTGCAGCATACGTTCACTTCCTCGGCGATGTCAACCGCGACCACTTCCGCCGTTTCGCACGCGCAGCCGATCGACAACGACGATATCGCCGGCATTTCTTCGCTCTATCCGAACGCGCAGTTCGCCAATACCGGCAGCATCGCGGGCCGCATCACGGCGGATGGCAACGGGCTGCATCTGGAGTCGGTGGTCGCGATTCGCGCCGGTTCAGGCGCGGTCAGCGCGTTCACGAATCCGGATGGCACCTACCGCATCGACGGCGTGCAGCCGGGCCAGTATTACGTCTATGCGCACGCGCTGCCGCCCGACGCCGATATCCAGGGTCCGTGGAATCCGGATGGAAGCGTCGCGCCCTCGTCTGGTCCCACGAATTCGCTTTTCTATCCGGGCGCGACGGATCTGCTCTCGGCAAAACCGGTGAGCGTGCAGGCTGGCCAGGTGACAAGCGGGATCGACATCGGCCTCACGCAGCTTCCCGCGCTGCCGATCTACGACGTTTCGGTTTACAGCTATTTCAACGACAACACTGTCGCGGTGAAGCCCGGTTATCTGAATCGCACTCCCGGAAAGAGCACCGCTGTGGCCACGGGCGCCGGTCTTGGATCCGACGGGCAGGCGCCGGGACTCACGGCGGCCTTCATGGGCGATTCGGTGGCGGTCACGACGGACGGCGTCCGGCCCTATGCGGCTTCGGGCTATACGTATGTCGCGCTCGACGTGAATTTCCTGCCGTTCGGCACGACGGGCCCGCAGCACCTGATCATCAACACGCCGGGCTTCATGCACGTGTTGCCGACGGCGGTGAAGCTGACGGACTCCGATCCGCCGACGATCGATTCCGTGACCGACAATGGCGATGGCACGCTGACGGTAACGGGAAGCAACTGGTCATCGGGCAGCGCTATTTATTTTGGCGCGCTGCCGGCGGCGATTTCGTCGCTCCAGATTGACGATGCCGACAAAGGCACGGCGGTGGTGAGAGCGCCGGCGGGCGAAGCGGGCCAAACCGTTGTCCTCACGGCCTACAACGCCGATGGCGAGAATTCGCAGTTCGTGCAGTCGGCGAACGCGCCAGCGTATACGTATCCGGATGCGCCCGTTCCAACCATCACGTCGATCGATCCTGCTTCCCTGCCGGCGGGCGCGGAAGCCCGGGTGACGATCACGGGCAGCGGCTTTCAGTTCGCGGCGGGACAGGCGGCGGTCGGCTTCGGCACGAGCGATGTGAGTGTGCGGAAAATTTTCGTGATCGATGCGAATCATGTGCAGGCCGATGTTTCGGTCGCCGCCGGCGCGGCGCTTTCCGATCCCGACGTCAGCGTGTTCAACGGATATCAGACGGCGACGGCGATCGCCGGCTTCCACGTGACGGCTGCAGTGCCGAATCTTCCGGCGCCGATTCCGATCCTGACGAACGCACTGCCGGGACTCAACGGCGCATACGCGGGCGCGATCGTGAGCCTCTACGGAACCAACCTCGCGGCTGATGGGACCACTCCGACTGTCACGTTCAACGGCGAGGCGGCCCAGATCCTGTACAGTTCGGCGACGCAGATCAATCTGCAGATTCCGGGTGATCTCGCGCCAGGTCCCTGCGAACTGCGTCTCGTGAACACGGTGGCCAGCAGTTTTCCGCTGACCGTGAATATCGATACTCAGCCCGCGAGCATCATTTCGATCGTGAACAGCACCGGCGCCGCGATCAGCGCATCGGCGCCTGCGGCTCCGAGCGGTTTGCTGACTGTCAGTCTCACCGGCTTTGCTCCCGATGGAACCACGATCTCCCCGGATCGCGTGCAGGTGAGCGTCAACGGTCTGATGCATTCAGCGCTGACCGCGCAGCAGAACACGGCGGGTGTCTATGAGGTGAGCTTCCTGCTGAATGCGGATGAGCCGGGCGGCGATTCGCAGACCGTGATCGTTTATCTGGATGGACGCAGCAGCTATCCGGCGACGATTCCGGTGGCGGGATCCTCTGCCACGGTAGCTTCCCTGCGCGCCGGTAAGTGAAGCACGACTCCCGCTTCTCCGCGATTCCCATACTTAGTGGTGCGCGCCGAAAGCAGTGCGTGCGCCATCATCAGGATGTAGCGGGCGCCAGGAAGTTCTCCGCATTCGAGCGAATGCGCCGCGTGTTCGAGAAACTCCGCGAGATTCTCGTGACGAACGCTGTTGCGGATGCGGCCGATTTCGGTCTCCGCCTGGCGAATTTCCCGGATCACGCGAAGGATCGTGCGGCGCGTGGGAGCGTCCGGAGACAGCAGCGAAAGCCACTCGACGATCTGCTCGCCACGAGCTTCGAAACGGGGCAGAACAGCCACGCCTGATCGCGGCTTCGGGCCGGATGCGGGACGTGGAACTTTCTGGCCCTTTCTTGCGGTCACACTTCGACTGTGTCATGACGGGCGTGGGGCTGTCGAGCTTCTCTATGGTTAATGGGAGATGCGCAATTGCCGCAATTTACGAAGGAAAGTATCGTCAGTATTAATTCCGGTTAATGAAACGGACTGAGACTCCTGTCGTCCAGGTCACCAGCCGTGGAATTGCCGGGCATGCAGGAGTCCAGGCGTCGGATTCGTTTGTGATCTGCCGGTGCGCTATTCTGCCGTGCGAGGCCGCGCCCAGAAGAGGATGCCCATCAGACTTCTTGCGCTGAAATTGCAGGAGAGGCACCCGCCAAACGCAGCGGCAACCAGCAGCAGAATCAGACTTGCCTTGAATCCCCGCTCCCAGGGCGGCAGGTATTCGAGAGATATACTCTGAACGTCTGCCGGCAGGACGAATGAGACTCGGCCCCATTCGTCGGAACTCCAGGCGATGCGGTGAGACATGCCGGACGACACATTCATCCAGGGCCGACCGGCAACGTTCAGGACCACCCGGCTGTCTGCGGGTACGCCTCTTGTGTCGACCTGAAGTCCTGACCAGTTCATCTCGACCGGCAGGGACACGCGAGGAGTTCCTTCAAGGTAGGCGAACGGGGCGGCGGAAGGCAATTCGTACAGACTGTAACCCGGAACCCACGCCACGAGTCTGAGGTCAGATTTGAGCGCGGCAAGGTGATGTTCCAGATCCGGCGCGGTTGTTTCCAGTGACCACGCGTTTTCGTCGTGGCTGAAGCGCGAGGCGAATCCCCCCTCGTCCACAACAACCCAGCGCGTCCCGTACGCTTCTGCCGCGGCAACCAGATCGGTGTCGAATCGGCGCATCGCGGCTCTGTCTTCGGGACGGGTCGCGACCAGGGGATCGTAACCTTCGATGGTCATCACGTGCTCAACCGTCGCGTAGTTATTGCGCAGCGATATTGTCGTATCCGCATCGATCGAACGATCCGGACCAATCGCCAGGACACGCTGCATCGGGTGGGAACGAAAAACCTTTGTGAATTGATCCGGAAGCGGCAGATAAGGCCGCCCGGAGTAGTTGTAAAAACTGGTCGTCGCGAGACTCACGTGTACCAGAAGAAGCGTTGTGACAGCGCCAGCCAATATCGCCGGTGCATTGGCGTGGTCGCGGAAAATGCGCTCGATAAGAGTTCCCCCTGCAATTACGGAGAACAGCACCAGGAATCCGAGAAATTTCGCGGGCACATTGAATTTATCGAAAACCGGCAGATTCGCCATCACGCTCCAAAGAACGCCCCGGTGGCCCAGAGACAGAATCCAGGCGAGTGCCGCGCAGATGAGCCAGATGTTATTGCCCGCGAGGGCACGCAAGGATTTCAGGTCAGATCTGCAGAGCAACGCCGTCGCAGCCAGCAGGAGTATTCCCAATGTTGTGGCAAGGATGAACGGGAGACCGATGTAAAACATCTCACCACGATTCGAATGCTGGGTCAGCCCCCAGACATCCGGATGCGCTACCAAACTGCCCAATGGCAGGAAGAGATGAGGAAAAGCGCCGGCAATCGATTGTCCAAGGCCGCCGATTCGCTTGATGTTTGCCGTTTCGCCCAGTTGAGCCAGAAGCATAGGCGCCGCGAGCGCGAGACCAAGAAGAAGCGCGGGGAAGGCCCAGAGACCCCGACTGAGAGTGATACGTTGCGCAAAAAGAGCAATGGCGATGGCGACGCAGAAAAAGGTGAGGCCGTATGCCCACATCTGTGCGTTGCCAGCGTGAAAGAAAAGGCCGATGACGAGGCCAGTTGATAACGCCCATCGCAGGGCTGTGCGAACCGGGAAAGCTTCCTGCGTGCAAAGCCGCTCGACGGCAAGAATCAGAAGCGGCGCCCAAACCAGAACCGGAAGCATGTAGTACCAGGAACGTCCAAACACGAGCGCGAAACCGGAAAGCACGATACCGGTGGCGCCAGACGCTGCCGTGGCAGAACGAAAACCGAGACGCGACAGCATTCGCACGCACACGAAATAGCCTGCGACGATATGACCTATAGCCAGTAACTCAAGTGTCAGAAATTCATTCCCGAATATTCTGGCAAGCAACCACGCAAGGTAAGTGAAAGGGTAAGTGAGCGCGTAAACACCGAGTGTAAAGACCGGAGATCCTAAGTATTGATACGGGTTCCAGAGCGGAAGATGGCCCGAGAACAAGGAGCGGCATGCTCCCGCGATGACCGGCAGAAACTGAGCAAAGTTATCGTCCTGAGTGAAATAGTATGGCTGGCGCCACTCGAGGAACGTCAGGCAGCCGATGACGAAGAAAAAACCGTACAACATCCAGCGGCGGTCTGAATGGGATGGGCCGAGTACGGAGGTCAGTGCCCTCGTTTCCAGATCGCGAAAGCGTGGATTCTTCAGGAGTGCCGAAAAGACGAACGAGAGACAGAGGGCGACGGGCAGCCAGATCATGCCGCGGAAGAAAACTCCCAGCGCGCCCTTTTCCGCTGGCCAGTTGACGGAATTCGCAGGCCCGCTGACCGGCAAAGGAATCCGGCGGGAAACAATATTACCTTGAATTGCGGATGCAATCAAACGCGGCGTCGAAGCGGTTTTCCAGCCCGCAATCTGGTCTGCATCAAAGGAAAAAGAGTGTTTGCCGACTTTGACACGGATCTGCTTCAGGGAAGCGAGCGCGGTGCGTGTCACCGTTAAATTGAGTTCCGGAATCCAGAGGTCCGTGCGCCAGTGAAAGTCTGACCGATACCGGGTAAGTTCAACGCCGTCACCATCATCGCCTGGAAACCACAGGATGATCTGTTCGTTCTGGGCCGGCGGTAAGCCAATCGCCTGAACCTCCGTGCGTTCGGCAAGATCGCGATTGATCAGCGTGGAAATCAGATTGCCCCAGCCCGTAGCCAATGCGCATATAAACGCGAGCGCCAGCACCCCGGCCAGAGCGAGCGGAGACCTGAACCGGAAGTTGATGCCCTTTACTAATCCAGCCATACAGGTTGCCCGTTCCATCGCAGCCTTTCACGAAGGCAAAGGAAGATGACCAACTGGAGACAGCCCGGCAGATCAGCGCTAAGCGTGCATGCGTTTCGAAGCCATATATCGCCGCCGAGAATAGTTTCTTTTACCCGGTAGAGATCCCGGGGACTCACCTCACCGCGGATACGCAGCATTTGTTGTGTCGCGCTGAGGTAAGGCTCGTGCTCGATGACCAGATCCGGTTCACGCGAGAGGTATTCCACAAGGCCAGTGAGATTGAAACTGTTCAGTGCAAGAATTTCGAGCGTCAGCGCCTCCGAACCGTCAGCGGACGCGGAGGGCACCCAACGCACAACGATATCGGCGAATTCCCGCTGGGGCAGAATGTAGCGATTTCTGTCTCCGCGCCTCGATTCGAGGCTCCGCAGGACCTGCTCTTCAGTCTGACCACGTTCGTCCCGATCGCGGCGGAGTTTCCAGTTGTATCGAAGTTCTTCGGCCGGGTCGACGAATATCCGGAGATCGTAGAGGCGGCGAATCTCGGGCGTCGACAGGGAGTGCAGTCCCTGGAAGATCACGATGTGGTTCGGATCGACATCCTGCGCGGCAGTGAAACGGCCTGTATCGTGATCGTATGTGGGCTTGTTGATCGTCTCGCCCATAAACATCGCCAGCGCGTGATCCTGCTGGTCGTAGAGACGATTGCCTTCGGCGCTCAGATGCGTAATACGCTTCCACGCTTCGTGGCCGCGTTCCCAGCGATGGTAGTCGTCACCGGCAAGGATAGTAGTGTGGCGCTCCTCAAACATTCCGGCAATCAGGAGCGCCATCGTGTCTTTCCCGGCTCCACTGTCACCGGCCACGCCCAGCATGACCGGAGTGGTACGCATCCGATAGGCAATGTTCCCGCGAACGCCCATCATGTACATGTAGAGGACGATGCCTCCGAGAGAGGCCTGCATGACGGTAAACGCGAGATTGTCGGCAAGTTTCGCAAGCGCAGGATCGATGGCGGCGAGGAAGTGATACGGATTCGGAAGCGCTGCAATTGAAGCGTTCACGGTTTTCCAGGCGTCGAAAAGATCCGAATCGGCGCGCAGAAGCACAAACCCCAGATACCCCACCGCGAAAGCAACCCAGGGAAGCAGATGCACTTTCGTGCGGCGGCAGAAATAGTGGACTACGAATGGCAGGGTCCAGAGTACATAGCCAGGCTGGGGCGGAGCGAGCAGGAGAAAGACGCTGAACAGGATTCCCAGGTAGAGGATGAGCAGGTCCCAATTTCGCTTTTCGTAGGCTGCAAAGCGAAACCAGAGAAACACGATCGCGCCGGGCGCGACCAGCATGGAAAGATCGGGGCCGAAAGAAATCTGGTTCGCGATGATCCGCGCCTGCTCGGGCGAGAAGAACACCATCGATCGAAAAGCCGGGTCGGCAATCCACGGGAGCAATGTGGCCAGATAGGATCCGAGGAGGATCGCGGCTGGTTTGATCGCCGCGCGGACACCGCGGTTTCCCGCGATGTAGACGAGCAGGTAGGGAACGCACACCCACAGGTGCGATTTCGATCCGAGTGCCAGCCCGAGGACAACCATCGACCAGGCGATTTTTCTCCGGCGCAGCAGATCGAGCGCCAGCACCACCAGCCCCGTCGGCACGATGTCCAGCTGGCCATGCCAGTAGCAAACGTAAATCACGATTGGCGAGTACCAATAGAAGCGAAGAACGCGGGTCAGCCGGCCCCGGTACCAGCTTGCGAGAATGCAGGCGATCAGCACGTCGAATCCGGCAATCGGAAGCCGGGCAATGAGGAAATGCGCCCATCCGGATTCAAAAAACTGTGGTGAAAAGAACGGCGCCAACAGAGCGCGCGCCGCACTCATCGTGTAGAGCATGACGGGCGGATACGGAAACGCGTCGGGAACGCCCTGCGACAGGGCGTGCTCCCACGGATTGTGAAACCCACTGGCTACGAAATAGTTGATGAACGGCGAGAAAAGATCGCGGAGGAAGTGCGACGCAACTACCGTACCCAGCAATAACTTTCCCGCAAGTACAATCCAGAATCCCACCGAACGGAAGAGTTCAGACGCCCCGGGCGTGGGCTGCTGATCAAGATCCGCCAGCACCTGCGGGCGCAACTCCGACAAACCTGCTGCCGGAGTAGTAGTAGCCTGAAGGTGCTCCGCGGTAGTCACGATTTGTTCCCCACCACCCCAAGCTGAAACATGTACTGGATGGTTTGCCGAATAAACCGATAGCGTGACGCCAGACTGAAGGCCCAGTTGGAGGTACCGTGAATCCGCGGCGGAAATGCGACAGGCACTGTGTGGATGGCGAACCCATTGGATGCCGCGGTGTAGAGAATATAGAGATCGAGCTGAAATCCGTCGACGGGGTGCTCCAGTAATTTGAGAAGCGACCGATGAAACACTTTCGGCTGAGCGTTGATATCGGTCAGCCTTCGTCCGAGCAGGGTGAATGCGAACACGCTCATCGCGGCGGTAATCACGCGGTCACGCCAGTGACGGCCGTGGCGGCGTCCCTTGACGAGGCTTTTTTCCGGATTGAGCGAGCGGCAAAGAGCGTGGAACGCGGTGAACACATCGCCGGCTGCGCACTGCATGTCCGCATGGGAGAAGGCGACGAATTCCCCCTGCGCATCGCGCAAACCGCTCATAATGCCGAAGCCGTAGCCCCGATTTAGGGCAACTTTCACGACGCGCGCAAATGGATACCGGCCGGTTGCGAGGAGCCCCTCCAGCACAGCGGCCGAGTCGTCCGTTGAGCCATTCTCGACCAGAAGGAGTTCCGCGGGCAGATCTTCCCAGCTTTCGCGATATCGCTCGAGAAGGAGCGGGAGGTTGCGCGCTTCGTTATAGCACGGCAAGACAATCGACAAGCGCGGCTTTGTCAAAGTCATTCCTGCTCTCTTTCCTCTGCTGCGGCTTTGCGTAACGATGGTCCGGGTTACTGCGGAACCAGTCTTCCCAGTATTCGAAGGTGCGGACATCGTCCGGCGTGCCGTAGCAGATGTAATGTTTCACGTCGAGCGACCGGACCCGGTAGCCGGATCCGATCAGCACAGCGAGGACAGAATCCAGGTAGAACTCACCGTTGACGCGTTCGTTTCGGGCAATGAGTTCCCGGATAGCGTGGAACATCACGCCCGCTTCACGGAACCAGAACATTCCGGTAATTCCGTGCGCTTCCGGGATGGACGATTCGGGTTCCTGCTTGCAGACGACAGATTCGACCAAATCGCTGGTCGAGACGGTTTGCACCCAGCCATATTGCGTTGGATTGCGGTTGGCATGCGGATGGTTGCGGAACGTGAAGGCGATGCAGTCCGTATCGCCGGCGACGAGGGTTGCGAAGGCGTTCTCGTCGTAAATCAAAGAAGAGTCGCACGGCGAAACCAGCACGGGCTCATTCGGAGGAATGCTGCCTTCGGCAAGCAGGCAGGTACATGCCTGCCCTTCTGTGCGGTGGTCAAGCGAAATCAGTTTCGTCTCGCGACCGGCATTGCAGACCGAGGCTTCGAGAGCGGGCTCGTTCAGATGCTCGGCGCGGCAGACAGCAACAGTACGCGCGGCCCGCGGAAGGGTTTGCAGCACGCGGTCAATCATGGGAACGCCTGCTACGGGCACGAGCGGCTTTGGCTCGCGATATCCTTCACGCGCGAATCTCGCGCCGTCGCCGGCCATGGGAATCAGCAGGGAGCCACGCTGCAGGGACACTCGGGGTGACCAATCCGCCGCGTGGGCAAAATAGCCGGACCAACTTTGATACTCTTCCAGGTCTTCCGGTGTGCCCCACTGAAGGAACTTCTCCAGTTCATAGATGTAGACGGGTTCACCGTCGTCGACCATCAGGTTGTAAGGCATGCTGGCGTAGTACTCTCCGCCCGTGGAGAGGCGGTGCGAGATGGCCTGGCAGTAGTAGCGTTTGAGCAGGGCGCCGGAGCGGAAATAGTAGGTGCCTGACGAAGCGAACTCGTTCATCCGGTTGTCGGTAAAACAGGTCTTCTCCTGAATTTCGAGCAACCAGTTATTTTCGTGACGTGTGTAAGCGTAGAGATTCGGACCCAACGTATGCGGATGGAAGCCGCGATAGGCTGTCAGCGCGCCTGACGGGCGGAGTTCGTCCATGGTCCTGCAGAAGTCCGCAAAGTCCCAGCCGACGGCGAAATCGCAGTAGTTCACGATGACCGGTTCGTTGTTGTTAATCAGAGATTCAGCCTGCAGGGCCGCGTACACCGGACCGAGCTTGTGGGGCTCAATTGGAACGATCCGGCACGTGGGCGCGTTCCGACGCAGGACTGATTCCAGTGGTGTCGTTTCCAGATGGGGGCGTGAACAAACAAAGATGAAATCGGTTACGCCGGGGAACATGCGGATGACGTGCTCGATCATCGGCCGGCCGTCGACCGTGATGAGCGGCTTGGGGTCCTGGTAACCGGCGCGGGCAAAGCGCGACCCCGCTCCCGACATAGGTATTACGACCTGCACTCGTTACCTCCGTTTGCCAAAACGTTTTGCCGGTATTTTTCCGATTCCATAGCGAGAAGTTCGGCGATATCGGCTTGCCGCAACGGGCGGCATACCCCGCAACGGGCGATCAATTCACGGACAAGCACATTAGCGAGAATCTGCTCCTCCATGGCATCGGCCATGGCAGCCGTACCCGCGAGGAATACAAAGCCGAGGTCTCGCACCAGGATGGTTGCCGTCTTCCGAATGGACTGACCGGCGTCTCTGACAAAAACGCCGGCTGGCTGCGAGCCATCGGCAATGAAGACCGCTGGTCCGTTGCAGACGACGTCATCCGGGACGATCGGGCTGTATGCCCCGGAGTCATATTGAACAGAGCAGAGTCGCTCAAACCGGGCAGGCCGCACGACACAAGGCACTCCTCTGGCGTTAAATTCCTGCTCCAGATCCGCCGCCCACTGCTCGAAGTGTGGACGAGGTGTCGCCAGGGCGAAAGAATTGTCGGGAAGTGTTCCGAAAAACCTGCGCCCCGCACTGAGGATCGCATTGGTTGCCGCGACAGCTTCATTTGGGTCGTCGGCTACGGTAATCAGACCATGATTCTCCAGAATCAAACTGGCAGGCGAAACGCCCTGCTCGTGCTCAAACCGATCGACGGCGCGATGGACAGCCGCTCCGAGGCGGTGGCCGGGAGGTTCATATGCCACGTAAGCCGGAGGATTCGGCAGCATCGCTTCCAGTGCTTCGCGTCCGCCCGCCATGCAGGCAAAGGCGTTCGCATAAATCGGGTGGGTGTGAAGAACGACGCGTCCGAGCACAGCGTGGAACCAGGTCTCGAGCGACGGACGCAGGTTCGTGGAATCATAGACCAGCGACTGGAGATAGCTGGACATCGAAATATTCGCAGCGGAGGATTCAAGACCCTGAACGGATTTCGAGAGATCGCCGGAATTGGGTGTCCGCATAGCCAGATAACCCACTCCGTGACGAATCGCCGATAAGCGGTATCCGGACGCTTTGATCCACATTGAGCCGTCGGCCGCTTTGACGGAAACGTTCCCGCCGGCGCCCTGGGCTATCTCAGGGCTCGATCCGGCGAAACGGCAAAGATGAAGGAGTTCCTCAATTTCGCGCATTCCTGAGAACCTCGCCGATCTGCTTCCAGTTCTGAATCGGATATCCAGGAGCTTCAGCCGCGGTGCAAGCCATGTCTTCCCGGCACATAAACAGAATGGGTAACTGGCGATGAAGCGCGAGTTCGACGTCCGCGCTCTCATCACCGATGAACCAGGCTGCGCTGCCCGGGGCCTCACATGCATCCAGTCCGAGCCGGGAGAGCGCAAGATCGAGAATGGCGGGCTCGGGTTTATCGGCGCCCGCTTCTTCGGAAGTGATCAACAGCGAATTCAGGCGTGATAATCCGAGATGCTTCAGTTTCCAGATCTGGCGCGCCGTGGTGAAGTTCGAAATCCATGCGATGCGAATCCCGGATGCCACGGCGAGCTGAAGTACCTGCTCACATTCGGAATCAGGCCGCAATCGCGTTGCGTATCCTTCCCAGTAAGCCTGTTCCAGGCGGCAGGTTTGCTCGAACAGAGTGAATCCCCGCAGCCCTTCCACCATTTCCTTGAAGTACAGCAGCCTGCTGTGCGCGGCCGCCTGGGAATGAATGCGGGATTTGACTGACCGCCGGGACGCCTCGTAGGCTGCGCGAAAACTATCTTCGTCATTCCAGAGATCCAGATGCTTTGACTCCGTGAATGCCTGCTTCAAACCCGCTGCGTGGCAAGGTCCGTAAGCGTATACAGTATTGTCGATGTCCAGCAGCAGGACTTTCGGCTGGCGTGAGAAGGCTGCAGTCATGCGG
This sequence comes from uncultured Solibacteraceae bacterium, assembly GCA_964590625.1. GTDB lineage: Bacteria > Acidobacteriota > Terriglobia > Bryobacterales > Bryobacteraceae > BOG-234. The sequence continues at coordinate 5,363 of CAZPZE010000437.1, read as the reverse complement.
CCTCCAGCGCGAGAATCTCCGGAACGTACGTACACCAGTCCTCCGGGAAATCCGTGCAGACACCATCGACCGGCATGTCTCTCAGTTGGTCACGGTACGCGCCAATTCTCGCGCGGCCATGGCGCTGCAGTTCCGGTGAGACGATGCAGATTTTAAAATGCCTCCGCAGCTGTTCCCACACACGGGGATTCAGTGGAAGGTAAGTGAAGCAGTCTACCCACACCCAGTCGACAAGACCAGCGAAGGATAAAGTCGCTTCGATCGGTTCGAACTCGGAATATCGAACAGCGGCATTGCGAATTCCCGTTTTGGCAAGCTTCACGAGACTCGGCAGCGCGGTGTCCAGAAACCAGTAGTTCTGAATCGCGTGTTTTTCGGCGAGACGAATAATGTCGCTCTCAAGGCCGTCGCACTTGGTGTTGAATATGACGCCCGCGTGGTGATAACCAGCCAGAAACTCGTCGAGGTCTTCACCCTGGACGAATGGATCGTGAGTCAGTCGCAGACGGCCATCGTAATCACGTACGTCAACTTCCACGCCGTAGCACGGGGGAACCAGCGCGAGGTCTGCAGCCGTGTTGACTCGATGCGAGAAAATTTGCACGATACCCTCATGGACTCTGAAAATCGGCACGAGAGCAGTTCCGCAGCGATTTTCAGGTATCCAAGAATCAGCGTAGCCTTACCCGAAAATGTTTGGAAAGTGCACATAGGATTACACCTTAGGACTAACTCCGGTTAATCGAACAGAATGCGCCGATTCCCTGCCGGGCGGGATCGCTATTCTCTGGAATGGATACGCCAAGTGGACGGTCAATACGATTAGAATCCTGACAGGCCGCGACGCCGCGATCCTGGATGCCTCACGGTTACTCGCTGTTTATTTCGATTCCGGCAGGTGTGGGATTATCCTGGTGCGTGAGCGCCTCTACGCCGCCGCCGTCACGCCCTCAAAGCTCTCCACTACCGCTTCACGCCGTTCCTGCTTCCCATACGGATGCCCGGTGGATTTCCGGAAGTAAGACTCCCAGTATTCATACGTCCGCACATCAGTCCGCGTGACAAACGGGATGTAATGCATCACGTCGAGCGCGCGCACCGAATATCCGCTGTCAATCAGATTCCCCAGAATCAACTCCAGCGAGAAATCGTTGTTGCTGCGCCGTCCGGTGTCCAGCCAGTAGCGGATGGCATCGAACATCACACCTGATTCCCGGAACCAGAACATACCCGTCAGGCCACGCGCCTCGCGAATCTCTCCGGAAGGTTCAGAGCGCACGCTGACCGCGCTCACCTGGCCGTCCGTGCCCGAGCTGACCCAGCTATACTGTCGCGGAAGCCGGTTCGCATGCGGATGGTCGCGGAAGGTAAACACCATGCAGTCCGTATGGGCACTGGCTGCGGCGAATTCGTATTCGTCGTACACGAGAGAAGCGTCGGCGGGCGCGACCAGCACCGGGCTGCGCGAATCCAGCGCCGAATCCGGAAGCACGCACAGGCAAGCCTGCCGTTCCATCCCTGGCTTGAGCCCGACCATTCGCATCCCAGGCCGCGCCGCGCGCATCGCCTTCGAAAGCGGCGTGGATTTCAGATCCTCCCCGCGGCACAACGCCATCGTTTGCGCGGAGCGAGGAATGGTCCGCAGCGTCCGCTCGATCATCGGAACGCCTGCCACGGGGAAAAGGGGCTTGAGTTCGGAATAAATACTGCCGCCGAATACCGCCGCGTTGCCGGCGATCGGAATCAGCGTGGCGCCATGGAATGGAGGATGCGCGGGGCTCCACTCCGCCGAGCGCGCGAAGAAATCTGACCATCGACGGTAGTTGTCGATCCCTTCCGGCGTGCCCCAATCCGCGTAATGCGAGACTTCATCGACGTAAACACTGAGCCCATCCTGCGCCATCAGGTTGAACGGCATGCCGACGTTGTACTCGCCTTTTGTGTTGACTCCAAGCGCCATGGCGCGATGCATGTAATGCTTCAGCAGGCGGCCGGTGCGGAAATAAAACACACCGGTAGCGATCGATTCCGGCGACTCCTCCGAGGTGAAACCGTGCTGAGCCCGTACTTCGATCAACCGCTTGTTCGTGTGACGCAGATAAGCAGCCGGCCTGAGCCCGCTTTCATGCGGATGAAATCCGCGATGCGCCATCACCGCGCCGTCACATCCCTGCTGCGCGACCGTTTTCCGGAATTTCGCAAAATCCCAATTCGTCGCGAAATCGCACCGGCTTACAATGACCGGCACTTCGTCCTCAATCACCCCGCTCGCCTGCAGCGTGGAATAGACGGCACCGAGGCTATGCGGCTCGATCGAAACGATCCGCGAAGTCGGCGCGGCGCGCCGCAGCGCTGAAGCCAGAGCCGGCTCTTCCAGTTGAGCCCGTGAGCAGACGAAAATGAAATCCGTCGCCCCCGGAAACATGCCGGTTACATGCTCAATCATCGTCCGGCCATCCACAATCGCCGGCGGAAGAGGGCCCGCCTCCGACATGGGAATGACAATCTGCATCGCTGTTCTCCCCAATTTACAGGACTTCGACAAGATAAATATAAGCTCCGCGACCGCATTGGCGTAAGTCCTCTGGTGTAGGTCAAAATGCATTAACGACAGTTATGAGCAGGCTTTCGATAACCAATGGGACTAATGACTCGGATATATCCAACGGGTTATTCTGGCTGCGTGCGCATTGTCGGCCTGCTCCTGCTTGTTTCGGCAGCGATCTGCGCAGCCGCGTTCCGGAACATCGATTTCCTCTGGCTGGAAGCGCTGCTGTTTCCCGCGGTGCTCGCGACCGGACTGATTGCGCCCGCGAAGCTGCGTCTGCCGGCCTGGGGCCGTAATCCGTGGCTTGCGTTTCTGATCCCGGCGGTCACGTCGGTTGTCCTCCGCGTCGCATTGCTCCCCTGGGTCCCGATTCCGCATCCCGTCGTTCCCGACGAGTTCAGCCACATTCTGCTCGCGAAGACTTTTCTGCTCGGGCGGCTCGCGAATCCTCCGCATCCGCTCTGGCAGCATTTCGAATCGATTCACATCCTCTCCCAACCCACCTACAGCTCGATGTATATGCCGGGTCAGGCGTGCTTCCTCGCGCTCGGCCAATTACTCTTCGGCAATCTGTTCTGGGGTGTTGTGCTCTCCACAGCGTTGTTTTGCGGCACGCTCACCTGGTTTCTGCGGGCTTACGTACCGCCGGAATGGGCGCTCTATGGCGGCTTGTTCGCGGCGGTTCGTATTGGCGCTTCCAGTTACTGGAACAACAGCTACTGGGGAGGCAGCGCGGGCGCGCTCGGGGGCGCGATGGTGCTGGGCGCTTATCCGCGGCTGGTGCGCACGTGGAAGCCTGTTCCGGCGCTGATCTTTGCGTCCGGTTTGGCGCTGCTGGCGAGCACCCGGCCGTATGAGGGAGCCCTGCTCGGTGCTGTGCTGGTGGTCTTGCTGCTGTGGCATGCGCGCGTCTTCGTGCCGCGACGGCGGGTGCTGACGGCGTGTGCAATCGGCGCGGGGGTCGTGGTTGTCTCTGTTGCGGCTATGACTCGCGAATGGAAAGCCGTCACCGGCCACCCATTCACGATGCCTTATTCGCTGAACCAGCAAATCTACGGGTGGCCGACTACGCTCCCGTGGATGAAAGTCCGTCAGATCAGCTATCGCCATCCCGAATTCGCGCTCTATCAGGATTTCGAAACCGCGGAGCATCGCGAGATCACCGTGCCGGCCGAGATGCCGGTCGGACTCCTGGTCCACTATTCGCACTGGTGGCAATTTCTGATCGGGATTACGCTGATGCCGGTTTTCCTGTATACGGCGCGCATCCTGAAAATGCGACTCGCGCGGGATATCTGGATCGCCGGCGGGCTGGTGGCGATTGCGGTGCTCACCGAACAGAGCGCGTATCCGCACTACTGGTCACCCGTCACCGCTGTGTCCATTCTTTTCATCGTGCAGGGGCTTCGCTATCTTGCGCAGACGCGCTTCGGCGCGGCGATTGTGCGCTGCGCTATCCCGGTGAGCGGCGTGCTCATCATCGCGCACGCCGCGACCATCTCGCGAAGCGGCCCACCGCCGCAGACGCCGAATTTCATTTCGTGGTGCTGCACGGAAGTGCGGATCAAAGATCGCGAGCCCGTCGCGCAGCAACTCGAAGCGATCCCAGGCGATCACCTGGTTTTTGTCAGCTACGATCTGAAGACTTACGACACTTTCGAATGGGTCTACAACGAGCCCGATATCGACCGCGGCCGTATCGTCTGGGCGCGTGACATGGGTCCGGAGCAGAACGAAGAATTGATCCGGTACTATCCGAATCGCGACGTCTGGCAGGTGCGCGTCTCGAAGGGCAGCCCTGCAGCGCTGACGCGACTACGCTGATTGCCCGGCCGCGTGGATCTCCTGCAGACTCCACACGCGGATGGGATCGCGCTGCCGCGAGGCTACCGCTTCCACCGCGGCGCGGGCGCCGCTGAGAGTCGTGATGCACGGAACACGATACTGCACTGCCGCGCGGCGAATCGATTTCTCGTCTTCGAACGAAAGCGCTCCCGTGGTGGTGTAGACGATTAGCTGGATGGAACCGGCTTTGAGCAGATCCACCGCGTTCGGGCGGCCTTCGTTCACCTTGAACACTGTCTTGCACGTCAGCCCCGCCGCCTGCAGATAAGCCGCGGTGCCGCGCGTTGCCACCAGGTCGAAACCGAGTTCGGCAAAGCGGCGCGCGATCGGCGCCACCACGTCCTTGTACCGGCTGTTCACGCTGATGAACACCGTACCCTTATCCGGCAGCGGCGTGCCTGCGCTCAATTGCGCTTTCGCAAACGCCTCGCCAAAATTCTGGCCCACGCCCATCACGTCGCCGGTCGACCGCATCTCGGGACCAAGCGAGGGATCCACGCCGGGAAATTTGTTGAACGGGAACACCGGCGACTTCACGAACTTCAGCGGTACCGGCAGTCGTCCGCGATAGTGCGTAACTTCGTGCAGCTTCCTGCCGAGCATGAGCTGCACCGCGAGCTTCGGCAGGGGCACGCCGGTCGCCTTGCTCACATATGGCACGGTACGTGACGCGCGCGGATTCACTTCCAGCACATAAACCGTGCCGTCTTTGATCGCGTACTGCACATTCATCAGCCCGACCACATGCAGGCCGCGCGCCAGCTTGACCGTATATTCCTCGATGGTCTTGATGACAGCGTCACTCAGCGAAACCGGCGGCAGCACACATGAGCTGTCGCCCGAGTGAATGCCGGCTTCCTCAATGTGCTCCATGATGCCCGCAATCAGCACTTCTTCGCCATCGCAGAGCGCGTCCACGTCGACTTCGACCGCGTCTTCGAGGAAGCGATCGACCAGCACCGGACGATCC
>CAZPZE010000436.1:0-1631 GCA_964590625.1 uncultured Solibacteraceae bacterium | reverse complement strand
AGACAGGGCCGCCTTCGTACATCAGGACAGTGGCGCCATTCTGCAGAGGCCCGTAGATGACGTAGCTGTGGCCGGTGACCCAGCCGATATCGGCGGTGCACCAGTAGATATCGTCATCGCGGAGGTCGAAAACCCATTTGCTCGTGATGTAAGTGCCGACCGAGTAGCCGCCGGTGGTGTGGAGGATGCCTTTGGGTTTTCCGGTGGTGCCGGAGGTGTAGAGGAGGTAGAGGGGATGTTCGGAATCGAGGTGTTCGGCGGGGCATTCGTCGCTGGCGGTGGCCATGAGCTCGTGCCACCAGTGGTCGCGGCCGGAGACCATCTTCTGTTCGGAGCCGGTGCGTTTGAAGACAACGACGCTGTGGACGCTGGGGCATTTTTCGAGCGCGGTATCGACGGTGGGCTTGAGTTTGATCTCGGCGCCGCGGCGGAAGGTGCCGTCCTGCGTGATGACGCAGGAGGCGCCGCAATCGTGAATGCGGTCTGTGATCGCGGTTGCGGAGAAGCCGCCGAAAATGACGGTGTGGGGCGCGCCAATGCGGGCGCAGGCGAGAACGGCGGTGGCGAGTTCTGGCGAAGTGCCCATGTAGATGGCGACGCGATCGCCGGTTTTGACGCCGAGTGATTTGAGGACATTGGCGAAGCGGCAGACGTCGCTGTGGAGTTGCTGATAGGTGAGGGTGCGGACTTCGCCGGGCTCGCCTTCCCAGATGAGGGCGGCTTTGTTCCTGCGCCAGGTTTTGAGGTGACGATCGAGGCAGTTGTGGGAGAGATTGATCTTTCCGCCGGTGAACCATTTCGCGAAGGGGGCGCCGGACCAGTCGAGAACCTTGTCCCAGGGCTTGAACCATTCGAGATTGCCCGCGATGTTGCCCCAGAATTTTTCGGGGTCCTTGTCGGCTTCGGCATAGAGGCGCTCGTATTCGGCCATGGAGGGAATATGGGCGTTCTGGCTGAATTCCGCCGGGGGCGGGAAGAGCCGCTTTTCATTGAGGGAGGACTGGATATCGGTGGAAGGTTGTGTGGACATGCCGGATCATAAGCATGATATCGAAAGCGGGTCCTGATTAGCGCGGGGAGCTGTGGTGGGCGTGGGTCACCGCCGGTGAGGTGGTTCCCGCACTTCCGTGATAAGTTACAGTACTCACAATTTAGGTTACATTTAGTATCAGTTGTTACCTTTCATTGGGATTTCTGGCTACTTTGTTGGTGGGGGTACTGCAATCACAATGAAGACGAGAATTGTTTCGATGGTCGCGCTGCTGACTATCGGGCTCGGAGGAGCAAACGCAAGCACGATCAGCGGGTCATTCGTGCAGCAGCAGGTGTTCAACGCCGATCTTACGGCGCAGGGAACGACGGATTGGGCGGTTTGGGGGCAGGGGGCTTCCACTTCACTCTCGCCGACGGATTCGAAATCGGGTGGAACGGCCATCGGCGATCTGACGCGGTATTCGAACGGCGATCCGGCGCGCGGGCTTGGGCAGTTTGGGAACTACGGGGCTTCGAGCTTTATGTGGTCGGACGGTACGAATTCGGCGAGCGCGTCGGGAGTGTGGGCGGGGATTCAGAACTGGTCGTCATACGACTATCCGTACGGCAACTGCACGGTAGCGACGGGAACGAATTCG
>CAZPZE010000435.1:0-2480 GCA_964590625.1 uncultured Solibacteraceae bacterium | reverse complement strand
CGGAGTTCGAAGCCGCGGTTATCAAGCTCAATAACAGTTGCGCTGCGGGCGGGCGCGGCGGGGGCAGGACAACGCCCGGCAGGATCGCGCTTCAATGCGCTGAGTTAAGAGATCTGATCCTGACGGCGTACGAGATTTATGGCAGCAATGCGAGCGCGGATAGTTTTCGGATGCAGGTGCTGGGCGGGCCGGGATGGATCGATTCGGATCGCTATGACTTCGAGACGAAGGCGGAGGGAAACCCGACCGCGGCGCAGATGTATGGGCCGATGTTGCGGGCAGTGCTGGAAGAGCGGTTCCGGCTGAAAGTCCATCGCGAGACGAGAGAGGCACCTGTTTATTGGCTAACGGTGAACAGGGGCGGGGCGAAGCTGAAGCAGTCCGCGCAGGGAGGCGGGCGCGTCAAGACAGATCCGCACGGTGCGATCGACATGGCCGGCGTCACGATGGCGGATCTGGCGGCGCAACTCGGCCTCAGGCTGGATCGGAATGTGATCGACAGGACCGGGATTACCGGGACTTTCGATATTCATCTGGAACTGGCGCAAAGCGAACTGGGACTGCGGCAGGTGGCGGGAGGGCCGGTGAAACAGGGTGATTCACGGGCGAGTGCCGATCTGAGCGGGCCCTCCATTTTCACCGCAGTGGAACAACAGTTGGGGCTGAAGCTGGAAGCGGCGAGAGGACCGGTGTCGGTGCTCGTTATCGATCAGATCGAACGGCCGTCGGCGAACTGACAGCTACTGAAATCGCAGATATCTTTGTCCGAGGCGTTCAAAAGCGGAGCGATCTGCACCGACAACATCCGCACCCAATATTTCCGCGGTGGCGACCAGCCAGGCGTCGTTTTCGCCCATGCGCCGAGCGGAGCGACGCTGCAATAAGGCGCAGCGCCGGGAGTGAGTGAGGTGCAATCCCTGAATGGTGAGGAGACCTAAGGATTTCATCGTCGCCTCCTCGTCGCGAGATCCCTCCAGAACCTCGGCAACAGTCACGATAGAGACGACGAGGGAACGTCCACGAAGCGATGGAAGAAAACGACGCGCGGGTCCCAACTCACCGCTGAGGGTCTCCCGTTCGAGGGCGATCAGATATGAACTATCCAGCAGAACAGGCGGGCTCGCACTCACTTCTGGGCCAGCCCCAGTCCTTTACCGATTGATGATTCAACCCATTCGATCAGATCGTCGCCGGTTCGAATCCGCTTACCACCATCGATGAGTTCGCGAATCACCTCAGATTTGGTGACCTTGTCAGCCCGAGCCCAGCGCGTCAGCTTGTCCGCCCGCTTCTTGTCCAGCTTCACGGTAATCGTCGGCATGGTAATACCAGTGTATTACACTCGGCCCACGTGGAGCGCGACAATGCCGAATGTCAGATATTCCCATTCCACGCGGGCGTAGCCGGAGTCGCGCATGAGCGCTGCGAGTTCTTCCGCTTCGGGGAATTTGCGGACGGATTCCGGAAGGTACCTGTAGGCCTCCGGAGCGCCGGAGATGGCACCGCCGATGATCGGCAGCACTTTGCGCGAATACCAGTTGTAGAGAGCAGCGAAGGCTTTGTTGGGCGGGGTGCTGAATTCGAGGATGGCCAGCGCGCCGCCGGGGCGGAGGACGCGGCGAATCTCGACGAGGCCGGCGCGGTAGTTCGCGAAATTCCGAAAGCCGAAGGCGATGGTGATCAGGTCGAGGCTGGCATCGGGCAGCGGCAATGAGAGGGCATCCGCCTCGACTAATGAAGAGCGCAGGCCCAGCTTCGCCAGCTTGGTGTGCGCGCCTTCAAGCATCGGGTGGCAGAAGTCGCTGCCGACGAGCGCGCGGCCGGCTTCGCGCTCGAGCGCAACGAGAAGATCGCCGGTGCCGCACGCGAGATCGATCACCCGCGCACTGGGGCGGCGCAGAATATCGCGGACTTTCGCCACCGTGTGGTTCCGCCAGCTCTTATCGATATTCGCCGAAAGCAGATGATTCGCGAGATCGTAGCGATGGGCCACGCGGCCGAACATGCTGCGCACCCAGCGCGAGGCTTCCTGCTCGGTGCGTGCGCCTTCCGGCGTCGTGCCCGCGCTTTTGGCCGCGCTCACGAGCACTCCACAAGCGCGCGTTCGATGGCGGCGCGCACATCAATTTCCGGAATATCGGCGCGGACGACCACTTCGCCGATGCACACGGGCAGGACGAAATGAATCCGGCTCTGCACAGTCTTCTTGTCTTTAAGAAGGCGCGCCTGCAGGGCTTCGACGCTGATACCGGCGACGGATGGGATGGGACCGTAGGCGTCGAGTACCTGAATGATGGCGCGCGCATCAGCCGCGGGCATCATGTTGAGCGAGAGCGCCAGATGCGTGGCGGCGCGCATTCCCCAGGAGACCGCTTCGCCATGCAGGAAGCGCGTGTACTTCGTTTCAGCTTCGAGGGCGTGTCCGAAAGTATGGCCGAAATTCAGGATGCGGCGGAGGCCGGATTCGCGCTCATCGGCAG
>CAZPZE010000434.1:0-6260 GCA_964590625.1 uncultured Solibacteraceae bacterium | reverse complement strand
GGTCGTAAAACTGGTGAATCTGCAGAGCCCGACCGAAGTCGATCACTACCAGATCCAGCGCACGGCTGATGTCTACGTCACGACGAAGACAGAAGACCTCAACCGCGTCACTAATGCAATCCAGCATCTGGTGGATACGATCCCGCACGATCCAGCCGTTCGCGTCAATCTGCGCGGCATGGTGCTCGGGATGCAGCAGTCGTTCCACAGCTTCGCGATTGGTCTCACCCTTTCCGCGGTTCTGCTCTACCTTATTCTCGTTGCCCAGTTCCGCTCGTTCATTGACCCCGTCCTGATCATGCTTGCGATTCCGATGGGCATCATCGGCGTCCTCATCATCCTCGTGCTTACCGGCACCACCCTGAACGTCATGTCACTGATGGGCGTCCTCATGCTGGTCGGCATCGCGGCATCGAACAGTATTCTGATCGTCGACTTCGCCCATCGTCTCCGTCAGGAAGGCATGTCGGTCCGCGACGCGGTCATCACCTCCTGCCGCGTCCGCCTGCGGCCGATTCTCATGACATCCCTCGCAACAATCATCGGCATGATCCCGATGGCCCTCAAGCTGGGTACCGGTTCCGAACAATACGCCCCGATGGCGCAGGCCATCATCGGCGGGCTGAGCAGTTCAGTGCTGCTCACCATCTTCATCGTGCCCGCCGCCTATATCATCATCTACGAGGGCAAAGAAGAGGCCCATGCGTAAGACACTTTCGATTGTGATCCTGGCCGCGGGGATCGCCACGGCCCAACAGCAGCCGCCGGCAGCGGCGCAACAGCCGCCGGCGGGGATGCCGCCATCACCGTTGCCCTCCGCGCAGCAACCGCCCGGACCTCCGCTCTCGCTGGCCGAGGCCACTGCGCTCGCTCTGAAGAATCATCCGCAGATCGCCGCCGCGAGAGACAGAGCTGCCAACGCCAACCAGCTCATTACTGAAGCGAAGTCCGCCTACTACCCCACGGTCAACGCGGAAGCGACCGGCATGCAGGGCCTCGGTGATTCGCGTCTCGGCGCGGGCGCGCTCTCCGCCTCGCAGCTGTTCAATCGCCTCGGCACAGGGCTGCAGATGAGCGACCTCCTGACCGACTTCGGACGCCGCAGGAACCTGGTCGATCAGTCGAAATTCGAAGCGCAGGCGGCGGAACAAAACACGCAGGCCACCACCTATGACGTCGTCCTCGGCGTGAACCGCGCCTACTACGGTGTTCTCCAGGCCGAGGCTTACGTCACCGTTGCCAACCAGACGATCCAGGTCCGCCAGACGCTGCTCGATCAGGTCACCGCCCTCGCCAACGCAAATCTCAAATCGCAGCTCGACGTCAATTTCGCAGGCGTGAATCTGCAGGAAGCGAAGCTGCTGCTGATCCGCTCGCAGGATGCGGTGGAACGCGCCTACGCCGACCTCACCAGGGCGCTCGGAGTCGATCAGGTAACGCATTACAGCCTCGCTGCGGCCAAGGCTCCTCCTCCTCCTCCCGATTCGCCTGAACCGCTCATCACTGAGGCCATGCAGAACCGTCCCGAGCTCCGCAGCCTGCAGCTCCATCTGCAGGGCTCCCAGTCTTTCGAGCAGGCCGAAGCGGATCTCAAGAAGCCCAGCATCAGTTTCTATGCTGTGGGCGGCGGTCTGCCCTATATCGGCCAGACCCCCAGGGTCGCCCCTTACGGTTATGAGGGCGCCGCGCTCAATCTCGATTTCCCAATCTTCAACGGTCACCTCTTCTCCGCCCGCGAGCAGGCTGCTCACTACAACACTCTCGCGGTGACGGAGAACATCCGCGATCTCCGGCAGGCAGTGGAGAACGATGTGCGTAACGCCTGGACAGAGGCCTCCACCGCCTACCAGCGCATTCCGGTGACCGAGCAGTTCCTCAATCAGGCGAACCTTGCGCGCGATCTGGCGCAGGGGCGCTACAATCTGGGGCTCGCATCCATTGTCGAAATCACGCAGGCCGAACTCAATCTGACGCAGGCACAGATCGAAAACGTCACCGCCAACTACGACTATCAGGCCGCTTACGCGCAGCTCCAATACACGATGGGAGCTCTCCGCTGATGAGCGACATTATCGAATTCCTCCGCCGCACGGATACGTGTACCGTTTCGAATGCCATCGAGACATTCGAAGTGCGTATGCGCAACGAAGGCTACATGCAGAACGTCGTCCGCTGCCGCTTTCCGCAAATGCGGCCGGTCGCCGGCTACGCGATCACTGGCCGTATCCGGACTACGGTCCCTCCCATCTCCGGATTGATCTACTACCAGAACATCAAATTCTGGGAATACATCGCCAGCGTGCAGGGCCCGAAGATCATCGTGCTGGCGGATATGGACAAGGCGCCCGGCGCCGGTGCACTGTTCGGCGAGATCCATGCGCGCATTGCCCGCGGTCTCGGCTGTGTGGCCTACGTGAGCAATGGCGCGATTCGCGATCTGCCGGGTCTCGAAGCTCTCAACTTCCAGTGCTTCTCCGGCAGCGTCAGCGTTTCCCACGCCTACAGCCATCTGGTGGAGTTCGGCGAAGCCGTTGAGCTGGGATCGCTCAAGATCAGCCCGGGCGATCTGCTGCATGGCGACCAGCACGGGATTCTGAGCATCCCGGCTGAAGTCACCGATCGGCTTCCCGAAGCGGTAGGGAAGATCGAGGCGCGCGAAGCGGAGCTCATCCGCCTCTGCAACCAGCCGGATTTCGATATCGAGAAGCTGAGAGACGCTCTCCGCTAGCCTGCTTTTTCGAGCAGGTTCAGCGAAATCTTCTGCGCCACCACCATCTCGCGCGTCACCTGGAATTCCTTGACCTTCTTGTAGGAGGGCAGGAAATACATCAGGTCCAGCATCATGTCTTCGATGATCATACGAAGACCGCGGGCGCCAACCTTGCGTTCGAGCGCAAGCGATGCGATCGCGTCGAGAGCGTCGTCCGTGAATCGCAGCCGCACGTTCTCGTATTCGAAGAGCCGCTGGTACTGCTTGATGATGGCGTTCTTGGGGCGTGACAGAATCTGGATCAGCGCAGCCTTATCCAGATCTTCGAGCGTCGCCACAACCGGCAGACGTCCGATGAATTCCGGAATGAAGCCGTAGCGGATCAGGTCCTGCGGCTGCAGATGCCGAAGCAGATCCACGTCGCGGCGCTCGCTGATGCCGACCGTCTTCGACTGTTCCTTCTGCGCGCCTTCTTCCTGCAGGAAGCCCATCGACTTCTTGCCGATGCGCCGCGCGATGATTTTCTCGAGGCCGACGAAAGCCCCGCCGCAGATGAACAGGATGTTCGTCGTGTCGATCGGTGTGAATTCCTGATGCGGGTGCTTGCGGCCGCCCTGCGGCGGTACGTTCGCAACCGTGCCTTCCAGAATCTTGAGCAGGGCCTGCTGCACGCCTTCGCCCGAAACATCGCGGGTGATCGACGGATTCTCGTCCTTGCGGCAGATCTTGTCGATTTCGTCGATGTAGATGATGCCCTGCTGGCAGCGCTGCACGTCGCCATCGGCGGCCTGCAGGAGCTTCAGGATGATGTTCTCGACGTCTTCACCGACATAGCCGGCTTCGGTCAGCGTGGTGGCGTCCACGATGGCGAAGGGCACGTCCAGGATCTTTGCCAGCGTCTGCGCCATCAGCGTCTTGCCGGTGCCGGTGGGGCCGATCAGGAGGATGTTCGATTTCGCCAGCTCGATATCCGAGTTCCGCATCCGGTTCATGTGGATGCGCTTTGAGTGGTTGTAAACCGCGACCGCCAGCTTCCGCTTGGGGGCTTCCTGTCCGATTACGTACTGATCGAGGAAATCCTTGATCTCGAGCGGCCGGGGGATCTTGTTGGGAGATGTGGTGGCGGGCTCGGGCTTATCGTCGTCGAGGATCGAATTGCAGACGGCGATGCATTCGTCACAGATGTACGCGCGCGGGTATTCGCTCGGCGAGGAGATCAGTTTCCCAACGACGTCCTGGCTCTTGTGACAGAAGGAACAGCGTAGCGTGTCGTCAGATCCAGTGCGCTTCAATCGAGTCTCCCTTTTCCGGCTGATCTAATTATCACCTGGCCCCCGTCACTAAGCAATCCATCCTTGTATATCGGGAAAAATCGGGTAACGTACCGTTGATTTGCCTATTTCTTTTCATTGCGCCGGACCGCCGCCACCAGATCGTCTTCCTTCTGCGCTTCGGCGGCCCGCCCCATCGTTTTCAACAGGGCGGAGTGGGCTTCGAGCGCTTCGGCGAACTCCGGGCTGGTGACGCCCAGCGTCAGCTCCCGGATCTTGGCTGCCAGCTTCAGGCGCGGCTCCGCGTCCCTGTACTTCCCCTGGTGCTCGTAGACCAGAGCCAGATTGTAGAGCGCGTCCGCCAGTTCGGGGCTCTCCACCCCGCCCGACGCCTCCCGCATATCCGCGCACTGCTTCAGCGGCTTCTCGGCTTCATCGAATCGGTTCATGTTCCGGTAGGCCTCGCCCAGCAGGCAGTACGAGGCAGCCGCCTTGAGGCTCTCCGCCCCCAGCACCTTTTCGAAGATCGACCGGCTTCTCTGGATATACGCAAGCGAGGCGTCGTACTTGCCGCCCGCGATCATCACCGAGGCGATATTAAAGTCCACGTTCGCCACGTCCAGGCTTTCCTGGCCATACGACTTTTCGAGCAGCGTGAGCGCGGTCTGGAATGCCTTCTCGGCCTCCGCGTACTTCTTTTCATCGCGGTAGATCAGGCCGAGCGTGTTCTGCGTGGTGCCCGTCCGCGGGTCGCCCGCGGGGAACCGGGCCGTGATCCTGACGGCGCGTCCCAGGAGATCTTCGGCGCTCTTGTAGTCCTTCGCAGAGCCGGCACGGGTCCCGGCGAGCACCAGCGTCTGCCACGCCGCATCGATCTGTTCGGCATCCGGCGGACCCGCTGCCGGAAGCAGCGTCGCGCACGCCAGCGCCACCACGGCCAGCCGCGACCACAAGGTTCGATTCAACACCCGAAATTCAGGATAGCGGACCGTTTTACTTCTTCCTGCTGTTAAGCGCACGGATGCTGGCCGCCATTCTTTCGTTCTTTTTTGCGTCGTCTTCGCGGCCCATCTGCCGCAGGAGTGAAGCGTGAGCCTCGAGCGTGTCCGCGAAGGTCAGGCTCGAGATGCCGAAGAGCTGCTCGCGGATGTGTTCGGCGAGCCGGTAGTACTTCTCCGCGTCGCCCAGGTTCCCGAGCCGCTGGAAGACAATCGCGAGGTTAAACGCGGCGTCGCCGAATTCGGCTGTGCTGACGCCACCGTCATCGGCGCGCAGGTCCGCGCAACGGCGCAGCGGCACTTCTGCGCTGGCGTAGCGCTTGAGCTGGACATACACATTGCCCAGCGCGCACGTGGCGTCTTCGACCTGCGATGAATTCGGCCCCAGGTTCTGGTCGTAGATCGGCAGCGCGCGGCGGACGGCGTCGAGGGCGCCGTCATACTTGCCTTCGTCCATCAGGATGCGGGCGAGGATGAACTGCGTCTCGCCAAATTCCATGCTCTTCTCGCCCGGATCCACCCCGTAGATCGAGAGAGCGTGACGGGCATCTTCTTCAGCTTCCGTGAGCTTCTTCTCGGCGCGATAGAGATTGGCGCGGCCCTGGACTGTGGAGGCGACACGCTTGTCGCCGTTGCCGAAGATTTCCGCGGTTTTGAGGGCTTTGGCGTAGGCGGCCTCCGCAGCCGGGAAATCCTTGAGAGCTGCCGCGCGCGAAGCCTGATTGAACTGATCCTGCCAATCCTCGTCGACACCCGCCCAGGCGCACACGGCGCCGAGCAATGTCAGGATCCACACCCACCGCATTCTTTTCAGGATAGCCCCTTCACCGCGGGATCCGGATGGGGTCGAAGATCGAGGCGGGCGCGAGTGAGACGATGCGCCAGTCCTCGCCGGATCTGGTTTTGATGCGGCGCGCGGCCACTTCCACACGCAGGCGGCGGCGCTCCACCGGGCCGCTATCCGCCTTCGAAGTGAGCGTCATGTACCAGTCGAGATCGAGATGATGAACGTCGGCCGCCAGGTTGTCCGCTTCTTTGTCCGACACCACGTCGATCTTGCAGAGGATCTGGGTTTGGTCGGTCAATGCCTGGATGTGCTCCTCGATCGAGCTGTAATCCGGCATTGCTTTGTCGAAGCTTTCGAACGCGCGGAACGGATCGCCGTCGCTGAGAGCCGACGCCAGCTTCGCGATGCGGTCGTAGAGAGCTTTGGGTTCCGGCGAGGCATCCGGGTCAGCCGCGGATGCCGCCAGAGGAAGTAAGCAAATCAGTACGCAGCTA
>CAZPZE010000433.1:0-3699 GCA_964590625.1 uncultured Solibacteraceae bacterium | reverse complement strand
CCGACGTGGGATTTGACGGCGGTGCTGGAAGCGGTTCGGCCTGGATATTTCGGGCATTCGGAGAACGGCACGGTCGCGGTGGAGGCGAAGGGCGTGACGAAGTTCACCGCGGGCGCGGGCGACCGGCAGTATCTGCGGCTCGATGCAGCGCGGCGCGCGGAAATTCTGACGGCGCTCGAGATTCTTTCGAGCGAGCCGCCGGCGCACCGATGACGGAATCGCCACCCGAGTCGAACGACTCACACAACGCGCCCTGGCTTTTCGGCATTGTGGTGCTGCCGTACGGTTTCACGACGGCGGTGACTGTGCTGCTGATGCCGTATCTGCTGCGGAAGTACGGAATGCCGGTGGATCGCATCGCGGATATCGGAGCGATTGCGATTCTGCCGGCGATCTGGTCGTTCCTGTGGGCGCCCCTGGCGGACACGGGATTTCTGCGGCGGCGGACCTGGATTATCGTCTCGTCCGTGACGGCGGCGGCCGCCTCCGCAGTCGCGATCCTGGATGTCCATGGCGGGGAAGCGCTGCTGACGGCGCTGCTTTTTCTCGCGAATGCCCTGACGGGGCTGTTGAGTTCGGCGTGCGGTGCGCTGCTCACGGAGATGCCGGAAAAGCTACGCGGGCATGCCTCGGGCTGGTATCAGGCGGGCAATGTGGGGGGCGGCGCGCTGGCAGGCGGTTCCGTGATCTGGCTGGCCGATCACGTTTCGCTCGATCTGGTTGCGCTGGTGGTGGCGGCGGCGATGATCCTGCCGTCGCTCGCGGCGCTGGCGGTTTCGGAAGCGGCGCCCGTGCGGCAGGCGATTGGACCGCTGCTGGCCGGGATGGCGCATGAACTCGGCGACATGCTGCGCTCACGACGGACGTGGCTCGGCCTCCTGTTCTTCCTGTCGCCGGTGGGGACGGCCGCCGTGACGAATCTGATTTCGAGCGTGGGACCGGATTACCGCGCATCCGGAAATGAAGTTGCGCTGGTGACGGGCGTGATCAGCGGGCTGCTTTCGTCGCTGGCGTGCTTTCTCGGCGGGATGGTGGCGGACCGGATGAACCGGATGGCGGCTTACGCACTGGCAGGTTTCCTGACGGCGGTTTTTGCGGGCTGGATGGCGCTCGGTCCGTTTACGCCATTTACGTATGGCGCGGGATACGCCGGCTATTCCATTGCGACCGGCTTCGCTTATGCCGTTTACACGGCGCTGCTGCTGGATGTTATCGGCAAACGCGCGCATACCGCGGCGTTCGCGTATTCGGCGCTCAATGCGAGCGGGAACGCGTCGATTTCGTACATGACGTGGCTGGATGGCGTGGGCTACAAGCACGCGGGCGCGCGCGGGTTGATGGGAATGGATGCGGCCGCGAATGGAATTTTCGCCGTAATTCTGCTGGTGGTGGCGGCGTTCGCGGGGCGGATTATTTCCGCAGGCGAGAGCCCCAAATCGCGCCCTGTTTGATCCACTTGCGCAGGATGGAGATTTCCTTCGACGGCAGCTTGGGGCCGGGCGGCATCTGAATCTCGCCTTCGTGACGGAGGGCGATCATGAGGAAGCTGCTTTCCGGATGACCGGGGACGATGGCGGGGCCGTGCGGTCCGCCATGCAGCAGGCTGGCGCGATCGAGGAACGAAATGTTGCCGTTCTTCAGCTCCTCGTTGTGGCAGGGAAGACAGCGCTTTTCGAGGATCGGAGCGACGCGGTCGTCGAAGAAGCGGGCGTTGTCCGCTGCGCAGAGAGGCAGCGCGGCGGCAAGCAGGATGGCGAGACAGCGCACTACTGCTTAATACCGATGCCGAACTGGTCGCCGGCTGCGACCACTTTGCCGTTGGCGATGGTGATATCCAGCAGCTTTTCGCTTTGCACCTGGCGGCCCATTTCGTCGGTGAGGGCGGCGACGATTTTCTTCGTGGCGAGGTCGATCACTTCGCCGGTGGAAGAGTAGGCGTGTTTGCCATCGAGGCTCATACTGATCCAGCCGACGCAATCGCGCATTTTGAGGCTGGTGGTCTGTTTCGGCGGCATCACGGTGGCGTTGAAGATGTGGATGGTGCTGTTGTGGCAATCGGCGAGCCAGAGTTCTTTTTCATCGGGCGTGAGCGCGATGCCGTGCGAGGGGCAGCCGTGACGTTTGACGTCGCCTTTTTGGTAACCCTCTACTTCGACGTGATAGAGCTTCCTGCCGGTTTTGATATCGCCGACTTCGAAGCCGAGGAGGCCATTCACGTTGACGAAGGCGAGCGTTTCGGCGCCGTTGATGGTGAAGGGGCGGATGGAGTTTTCGAAGGGGCCGACGGTGCCGGTGACGGTGTGGGTCTTCGTATCGGCAATGCTGAGCACCGGCGAGTGGAGGCCGGCGAGATAGACATGATCGCCTTTCGGGGAGTAGATGGTGTTATGGGAGCCGGATTTGGTTTCGATGGTGGCGATGACGTTGCCGGTCATGGCGTCCACCACGTGCCAGGCGGGTCCTTCGAGCTGCGGGACGTAGAGGGTTTTGCCGTCCGGTGAGATCGCCATGCGATCGCAGCCGCCTTCGTAGGTCTTGTCCCAGATCACTTTGCCGGTGACGGCGTCGATCGCGATCATGTGGTTGAGCGACGTGACATAGACACGGCCGGTCTTCGCGCTGGCGGCGATGCCTTTGACGTTTTCGGGCTCTTTGCCTTCGGGGACTTTCCAGGTGGGGATGCGTTTGACGAATTTGTAGTTCTGGTCGATGTCGTAAACGAGCACGCCGACGCCGCCGTATTCCACGTAATTGCGGGTGCCGGGGCTGGCGACGTAGAGATAGTGATGAGTGTCGGCGGCCGCTGGGCGCGGCTGCTGCGCGAGCGAGACAGCGAGCGACGCTCCGAGAAAAATCGCGGTGATTGCGGAAATTTTCAACGTTGTGCCCTCCAAAATCAAAGTCATCATACTACCTGCGGGAGTGTGTGGAGATAGACTGGAGAATCCCAAAACGCGGGGGCGGCATGGCGGAATACATCGGAGCAATTGATCAGGGCACTACCAGCACGCGATTTCTGATTTTCGACCGGGCGGGGCGAATCATCGCCAGCGCGCAGAAAGAGCACGAGCAGATTTTTCCGGAAGCCGGATGGGTGGAGCATGATCCCGACGAAATCTGGCTGCGCACGCGCGAGGTGATCGCGGACGCGATGGCGCAGGGCGAGCTGCGGCCGGGCGATCTGGTGGCGATCGGGATCACCAATCAGCGCGAGACCACGCTGCTGTGGGATGGCGCGACGGGGCGTCCGGTGACGAATGCGATCGTGTGGCAGGATACGCGCGTCGATCAATACATTCCGGAATATTCGCGCGCGGGCGGGGCGGACCGGTTTCGCGAGAAGACGGGGCTGCCGCTTGCGACTTATTTCAGCGCGCTGAAGATTCGGTGGATTCTGGACAACATTCCGGATGCGCGGAAGCGGGCAGAGGCGGGCGATCTGCTGTTCGGCACGATCGATACGTTCCTGCTGTGGCATCTGACCGGGCGGCACGTCACCGACTGCACGAACGCAAGCCGCACGCAGCTCATGAATCTGAAGACGCTCGACTGGGATGCGGAGCTGCTCGCGGCGTTCGGGATTCCGAAAGCGATTCTGCCGGAGATTCGATCGAGCGCGGAGGTTTATGGCGCGGCCACGCTCGATTCGATTCGCGATGTGCCGGTGGCGGGGATTCTGGGCGATCAGCAGGCGGCGCT
>CAZPZE010000432.1:0-6468 GCA_964590625.1 uncultured Solibacteraceae bacterium | reverse complement strand
TTCGCCTGGTCAAAATGGAAGAGAACGACAGCGTCGCCGCGGCGTGCCTCGTTCCGGAGTCGGAAGAGAAATCGGAAGAACCGGTGCAGTAATGTCCAAACAGGATAGTCTGATCGAATCGCTCCGCCGGATGGGCCGGGTTATTGTCGCCTACTCCGGAGGAGCAGACTCAGCCTATCTCGCCTGGGCCGCCAGACAAGCGCTCGGGGATAACGCGATCGCCGTCACGGCCGATTCCGCTTCTATCCCCGAATCGCACAAGCGCGATGCCGAAGCCTTCGCGAAACAATTCGGCATCCGCCATGAGTACATCAAAACCAGCGAATTCGATAACCCGGATTACGCGAAAAACGGACCCGATCGCTGCTTCCACTGCAAGGACGAGCTCTTCAACGTCCTCGAAAAGTTCGGAGCAGAGCGGGGAATCGAACACATCGTCTACGGCGTCAACAAAGACGACCTGGGCGACTACCGTCCCGGCCAGCGAGCGGCAAAACTGCACGAAGTGGCCGCGCCGCTCGTCGAAGCCGGACTGACGAAATCCGAAATCCGCCAGTTCTCAAAGGACGCCGGTCTCCCGACTTGGGACCGCCCCGCCGCCGCCTGCCTCAGCTCACGAATCCCTTACGGCACCCCCGTAACGATTGAGAACGTGAAGCAGGTCGAACAGGGCGAAGAAGAAATGAAAGCCCTCGGCTTCCGCCAGTTCCGAACGAGATACCACGGAGAAATCGTGAGGATCGAAGTCTCCCCGGAAGAACTCCCCAGGGCCCTGAACGTAGAAATGGCGCAAAAGCTCACAGCCATATTCAAAGCTCTCGGCTACAAATACGTAACCCTGGACCTCGAAGGCTACCGCCAGGGCTCCCTGAACGAAGTCCTCGTAGGGCCGAGCTTCGGCTCGGCCGCCGGGCTTCCGCCCGGCGCAACCTAACGAATAAACCGAATCTTGTACTCGCCCGCGACCGGCTCAAGTTCATGCCGGTCGCCCGTCACAAACTCTCCATCCAGACGTCGCGCGAGCGTCAGTCCAAAGCAATCAGCGAGAGAGATGCGCTTGGCTCTGGCCTTCAATCGCCCGGCTTCCTGCCAGAATTCGGAATCCATGTCGGCACGGGAGCGAATGCCTGAGCGGTACAGATGAGCGATTACTCCCGCGGCGGCTTCCGGCCCGCGCGCTCGGCACGCGTCGTAATAAACCTCGCACAGATTAGCCGCATGGGCGAAGCATTCGTTTTCAGGATTACTCAGAAGCTCCTCAACAAGGCTTCCGCCAGGCTCGCGTCGGACGAACGCGACCATCGCACTCGCGTCGAGTGTATATTTCACGGGTGATTATGGATCTTCGCGCTCTGTTTGTTCGTGCTTTTCACGCAGAAAATCGTCAACGCTGGAGAGCCACGGGTACTTCCCAAAGGCACTATCGCGTTTGCCTGCGGGTTGCGGCCCTGCCGTCAGCGCTTCAATGAGCGATGCCCTTTCCGCGGGAGAAAGATTTCGCGCCCGTTCCAGAATGTCTTCAACCGGAGGAGTGACCATGTTACTGCCTGAAACCAGTTTATCGCGATTTCCGACCCTAATCACTAACCGTCATCGTCGGACCACTAATCTTCGAAGCCTCATGCGCACGTTCCACCACAGCTTTCGCGAGCGGGTAGAACACGCCACCCTTAGCATCGTCCGGCCCGGCCGCAGCCACAGGATGCCCGGTATCGCCCCCAATCCGCACCTGCGGATCGAGCGGCAGCTCCCCCAGAAAATGAATCGACATCGTCTCCGCAGTCTTCTGCCCGCCGCCATGGCTGAACACGTCAATCCGCTCATCGCAATGCGGGCACTGCAGGTAGCTCATGTTCTCCACCATCCCGAGCACCGGGACCTTCACCTGCTGGAACATCAGCACGGCCTTGCGCGCATCGTCGAGCGAAACCGCCGAGGGCGTCGTCACCACAATCGCGCCCGTCACCGGCGCCGTCTGAATCAGCGACAACTGCACGTCACCCGTTCCCGGCGGCAGATCGATGATCAGGTAATCGAGCTCTCCCCAGTCCACGCCCCGAAGGAACTGCTGGATCACGCTGTGCAGCATCGGTCCGCGCCACACGAGCGGCTTGTCGCCGGGATTCAGGAACCCCATCGACATCAGCACCACCCCATAATTCTCGAGCGGCTGGATGCGCTCGCCCTTGGCAGTCGGTGTCGCGTTCGTCCCCATCATCAAGGGCACGTTGGGGCCATACACGTCGGCATCGAGCAGGCCCGTCTTGTACCCAAGGTGCGCCAGCGCAATCGCCAGGTTCACCGATACCGTCGTTTTCCCGACGCCTCCCTTGCCGCTGCCAACGGCAATCAGGTTCTTTACGCCGGGGATGGGCAGCTTCGGCTGCCCCTGTTGTCCAGGACTCATGTACTCTCATCTTATCGAGGGGACCGGAACGCTTGAGCAAACACGAATACACTACGCACATCCGATGGACCGGCAACCTCGGCGCAGGCACGTCCGATTACCGCGCCTACGCGCGCAATCACGAGATCACCGCGCCGAAGAAAGCCGCCCCGATCGCCGGCTCCTCCGACCCGCACTTTCGTGGCGATGCGGCGGGCTACAACCCGGAAGACCTTCTCGTCGCCAGCCTCTCGGCGTGTCACATGCTGAGCTACCTGCACCTCTGCGCGATCAATGACATCGTCGTCACCGCCTACGAAGACGAAGCCACCGGCACCATGCGCGAGAACAAAGACGGTTCGGGCGAGTTCCTCGAAGTGATACTCCGCCCGCGCGTCATCGTCACCGCGGCGTCGGACCGCACACTCGCCATCGAACTGCATCAAGAAGCCGGGAAGCTCTGTTTCATCGCTCGCAGCGTAAACTTCCCCGTTCGTCATGAGCCAATCATTTCTAACGGTTAGAATGAGCAATTAGGAGATTTCATTGCCCACAACAGACCCGCAGGCGCTCGAAAACCTGTGCATTAATACGATCCGTATCCTCTCGGCTGATGCCGTCCAGAAAGCCAATTCCGGCCATCCCGGCATGCCCATGGGCGCCGCCGCCATGGCCTACACGCTCTGGACGAAGCACATGAAGTACAACCCGCACAATCCGAGCTGGGCGGATCGAGACCGGTTCCTGCTTTCGGCCGGCCATGGGTCCATGCTGCTTTACAGCCTTCTTTATCTGACCGGCTACGATCTCCCGCTCGACCAGATCAAGCAGTTCCGCCAGTGGAACAGCATGACGCCGGGCCACCCTGAACGCGGCCACACGCCGGGCGTCGAAGTCGCCACCGGACCACTCGGCCAGGGCTTCAGCAACGCGGTCGGCATGGCGATCGCCGAACAGTGGCTCGCCGCGCGCTTCAACAAGCCCGACCACACCATCGTCGATCACCACACCTACGGAATCTGCGGCGATGGCGACCTGATGGAAGGCATCACCAACGAAGCCGCGTCGATCGCCGGCCATCTGCAGCTCGGCAAACTGATCTTCCTCTACGACCAGAACCACATCACGCTCGCCGGCGGCACGGACCTCACGTTCACCGAAGACGTGGCGAAGCGCTTCGAAGCGCTCGGCTGGCAGACCATTCACGTCGCCGATGGCAATGACACCGCGGCAGTCAGCAAGGCAATCGACGAAGCGAAAGCCGAGACCAGAAAGCCCTCGCTCATCCTGCTACGCACGCACATTGGATTCGGCAGCCCGAAGAAGCACGATAACTTCTCCTCACACGGCAGCCCGCTCGGCGAAGACGAATTGCTCGCCACGAAGAAAGCGCTCGGCTGGCCGTCCGAAGAGAAGTTCTATCTTCCAGAAGAAGCCATCGAATACTTCCGGCAGCAGATCGCGAAAGGCCATAACGCCCAGAAGGAATGGGAATCGCGCCTCAACGCTTACAAGGCTGCTTATCCCGCCGAAGCCGCGGAATTCGAAGCCTTCACGGCGGGCAAGCTCCCGGCCGACTTCGCGGCCGACGTGCCGAAGTGGAAGGCCGGCGATAAGGCTATCGCGACGCGCGTTGCGGGCGGGGAAGTGATCAACGCTCTGGCGAAACGCATCGGCAATCTCATGGGCGGCTCGGCGGATCTCAATCCCTCCACCAACACCGCACTCAAAGGCATGGGCGATTTTCAGCCCGTTGTCGAAGGCGCCTCGAACATGGGGGCGGTCGGCGGTGGATGGAATTATGCGGGCCGCAACGTCGCGTTCGGCGTTCGCGAACACGCGATGGGCGCGGCGATCAACGGCATGGCCGCCCACGGCGGCGTGCTGCCGTTCGGCGCCACCTTCCTCGTGTTCTCCGATTACGTGAAGCCGGCGATCCGCCTCTCCGCTCTCAGCAAGCTGAAGGTGCTCTGGGTCTTCACGCATGACAGCATCGGCGTTGGCGAAGACGGACCGACTCACGAGCCCATCGAACAGCTCGCCGGACTTCGCGCGATCCCGTACCTCAACGTGATGCGTCCCGCGGACGCGACAGAAACGGCCGAATGCTGGATCTTCGCAGCTCAGCATGATGGACCGTCGCTGTTCGCGCTCACGCGCCAGAACGTGCCGCACCTGGATCGCTCTACCGCGGTTGGTGATGCGACCAAAGGCGCCTACATTCTCTCCGAAGCCGAAGGCGGCAAGCCCGATGTGATTCTGATCGGCGCGGGCTCGGAAGTGCAGCTCTGCGTCGCTGCCCAGAAGAAGCTGAAGGATTACGGCGTGAAGGCGCGCGTGGTGAGCATGCCTTCGATGAATCTCTTCGAAGATCAGGACGAGAAATATCGCGAGAGCGTGTTACCCAAAGCAATCCGCGCACGTGTTACGGTGGAAGCCGGCTCGACGTTTGGATGGGACCGCTGGGCGGGGTCGGACGGTGTTACGATCGGCCTCAACCGCTTCGGCGCTTCGGCGCCGGGCGAAGAGATCATGCAGAAACTCGGCTTCCGCGCCGAGAACGTAACCGCGCAGGCGCTGCGCACACTGGGCCGGTTCGAAGAGGCCGAGAAGGAAAGCAACTCTGCGATTCAGTTTGAAAAAGCCGCGCCGATGCACCATGCCTCTTCGTAGGCTTGCGATCGCAGCGCTCGTTGCGAGCGCGCTGGTTTACGGCGGCACCTCGATCATTGTGGCCGCCGTCGGCCAGTACGCGATGGCGGGCGATTTCAATACCGCGAATCAAATCCTGAAGATGTATCGCGATCGCCGCGGCATCACGCCCGAGTATCTGGAGGCGTACTCCTGGATCGGGCGCGGCGATCTGCAGACGAAGAGGTATCAGGCCGCGCTCGACAACGCGACCCTGGTTCGCGATCTGTGCCTGAAGCAACTCGCCGGGCGAAAGCTCGACAGCGATCCGAACCTGCCGACGGCTCTCGGCGCTTCGATCGAAGTCAGCGCGCAGGCGCTCACTCGGCTCGGCCGCCGCGATGAGGCGATGCTGTTCCTGAAATCGGAGCTCGAGAAGTGGAAGACCACTTCGATCAATTCCCGCATCCAGAAGAACATCAACCTGCTGACGCTCGAAGGCAAGCCCGCGCCGCCGCTCGATGTAATGCACTGGGTCACTGGTCCGAAGCCGCGCCCGCTGAGCGCGCACCTGGGGCATCCGGTGCTGCTCTTTTTCTGGGCGCACTGGTGTTCGGACTGCAAGCAGGAGATCCCGATTGTGCAGCGTATCGAGGCGGCGTTCAAATCGCGCGGGCTCGAAGTGATCGCGCCGACGCAGCACTACGGCTACATCGCGGGCGGTCAGGACGCCACGCCCGCGGTCGAAACGCCTTACATCACGCGCGTCTTCAATCAGTACTATTCGGGGCTGGGCAATGTCGAAACTCCGCTGAGCGAAGCGAACTTCACTCGGTACGGAGTGAGCACGACGCCGACGCTCGTGTTACTCAGCGCAGCGGGTAAGGTGACGCTCTACCATCCGGGGCTCATGACTTACGACGAGCTTTCAGCAGCAATCCCGAAGCGATAGCGGCCGCCGTTCCTGCTGCGATTTTGGCTTCGAATAACCAGACGCGATTGACGCCGCTCGGCGGCACCAAACCGCAGAGGATCGCCAGCACCGTTACAGCGATCCCGACCGATGCGCTGAAGCGATGGGCGGCTTTCCACGAGCTGCCGAAAATGTAGAGGAACGGAATGAACCCAACCACGACCATCAGCGAGACGATGGTGTCGTAAGCCGCGCGGGCCGTATCGCCGACCTGCAGCAGGATGAGCAGGGCGGACGCGAGCAGGCCGAGCACGAGCATCGAGATATGCGGCGTCCCCCAGCGCGGATGGGTAGTGCCGAACGCCTTCGGCAGCAGGCCATCGACGCCCGCCGCAAACGGCATCCGCGAGACCGCCGCGCCTAGCCCGCCAAACTGGCCGACGGCGCTGAGCAGCACGAGGGCCTTGATCACCGTCGGCATCCCAACCGCCTCACCGGCGCGGTTGAGGCCATCGAGCTCGTTGATCTGATCCGGGCG
>CAZPZE010000431.1:0-7038 GCA_964590625.1 uncultured Solibacteraceae bacterium | reverse complement strand
CCTCGGAAGTTTTTGACTTAGCCGATAGCCTCAGGCGGGGCCGGATACTACGACCACAATAATGCTTACTACCACAGGAATGGTCGAGGTAATGAGGCGGGCTGTGACGCTGGACGGCATTGCCAGAAATTTCAGTGTAGTCGAGAAGTTTTGGAAATGCAAGTATCGGGTAATATAAATTGTTTTTATATGTGAGACATCGGCCATGTACGCGAATACTATAAGAGAAGAGGAAACTCCGGGGTTTCTCGGATCGTATCTCCTGCATTAGGGCGGCGCTTGCACATCATCAACGACAAACTGGAGGCGCAGGTATTCGACCCGCTGCTCGAACGCACCCGGCACTGGCACCCGACGGTTCGGTATCTCTCTCAAACAGAAGTACATGTATACGCGCTGTCGATCGCGGCCAGCGTAATGCTCAGCCTCTATCCGTTTCTGACGGTGATGTTTTCACTGGCCCGCCTGGTTTATGGGAGAGCCTCGATTGCGGAGGCCGCGCTGACCAAGGCTCTGACGGATTATTTCCCCGGCAGTCTGGGTGACTTTATCCAGCGAAACCTCGTGGCGAACCTCGACAAAGCCGGACACGGCCGTTTTCAGGTGTTTTCGCTCATCCTGCTGATGCTCACGGCGAACGGCGTTTTCGAGCCGCTCGAGGTCGCATTGAATCGCGCATGGGGAGTCGTCCACAACCGAACCTATCTGCGAAATCAGGCGATGAGCCTGGGGCTGATCCTGCTTTGCGGCGGTATGGTGATCGGTTCGGCGATGCTCACGGCAGTCAATCAGGAATTCATTCAGGCGTGGATCGGACACAGCGTTCCGCCATTCGTGACGCTCCTGCTTTTCAAAATCGCTGCGGTTCCGCTCACCATGCTGGCGCTGTTTCTGACGTACTGGCTGCTCCCCAACCGGAAGGTGCCGGCCCGGCCGCTGATTCGCGTATCCGTGATCGTCGGAGCGGCGCTGGAAGGCTTGAAGTATGTCGCGCTGTTCGTCTGGCCGTGGCTGGATCAGAAGCTCTCGAACGAGTACGGCGTCTTCAAGAATTCGGTGGAAGTGATTCTGTTTACGATGGTGGCGTCGTTCATCGTGCTGGCCGGCGCGGAGTGGACCGCGCGGCACGCCAACCCGCCGCAACGGCTGCTGGCTCCCCCGCCCGCTCCTCTACGCGGCGCTTAGATCGGCCTGCGCCGGCGGAACTGCCTTTTCGGATTGCTCGAATCGCTTCGGATTGCCGGGCCAGTTCAGTTCCATATCGCGCGTGACTTCATCCAGCATCTCGACCGTTGCCAGGCGTTTCTCCATGGCGAACGCGGTCAGCAGCAGATTATCCGAAACGAGGTTGATGAGACGCGGGATGCCCTGCGTACGCCTGTGGATCTCGAGCAGCACGTCTGGCGGGAACACCGTCTGCTCGCGCATGCCGGCCCGCGCGAGACGCGTTGCGACATACGCTGCTGTCTCGGCGGCGCTGAATGGCCGCAGACGGCAGCGCAGTCCGATGCGCTGCCGAAGTTGCCGATAGTTCGGCTCTTCGAGCTTGCGCTCCAGCTCAGGCTGCCCCGAGAGAATGATCTGGATCATCTTCCCTCGGCGATTTTCGAGGTTTCCCAGCATCCGGATCTCTTCGAGGACTTCCCAATCAAGGTTCTGAGCTTCGTCCACGATGAGCGCCGTGGTCTGATTCTGATTCGCCCGCTCGAGCAGCAGGTTGTTCAGCGCGAACAGGCATTCGGTTTTGGACGACCGGTCGCACTCGAGATCGAAATCCCACGCCACCATCTCGAAGAACTGCTGCGGGGTCAGACGCGAGTTAAAGATAAAGCCGAAGGGTGTATGGTGTGAGGTCAGATAATCCCGAAGGCATTCGAGTAGCGTAGTTTTACCAGTGCCCACTTCACCAGTGAGCATGATGAACCCTTTGCGGCTCGTAACCCCGTAAATGAGATTGGCAAGGGCCTCTTCGTGGAACGGACTCTTATAGAGAAAAGAAGGGTCCGGACTCAGATTAAACGGATTGCTCGTCAGCCCGAAGAAAGCCTTGTACATGACGATACCTTTCAAAGCGTACCATGTGCCCGGGGAGGCGGTCAGCTTTCCAAGGTTAATTCACGTACCGGTGGGGGACCACGGCGTAAGTTCGCTATCCTCCTCGATTTCTTCTATTCTGGAGCAAGACCTATGCAACTGCTACCCAGCCAGGAGGACGTCACCGGCATCCTGCGCCAGACCGGGGCGCTTCGCGAGGGACACTTCGAATACCCGAATGGCCTGCATTCCACGCAATATCTCCAGGTTCCGCTGGCGATGCGGCATTATCAGTACGCCAAAATCCTGGGCGTCGGGCTCAGCCGCCTGCTCCGGACCCATACCGAGATTCGCGCTGTGATCCCGGAACTCTCCATCGTGTCCCCTGCCCCCGGCGGGCTGCCGGTGGCGTTCGGGGTCTGCGAAGCGCTGCGCGCGAAGCAGGTCTACTGGGCCGAAGACGGTCCGGACGAAAAGCCGGCGCGGTTCCGCCAGTACATTGAGCCCGACCGCGGCGCGCCTGTCGTCCTGGTCGATGACATCATCCGCTCCGGCAGCCGAATGGCGGCGCTGCTGAGGCTTCTCAAAGGTGCGGGCGCCCAGATCATGGCGATCGCGACCGTCGTCTACCAGCCATACCCCAAAGTAGAGTCCTTCGAGGGATTACCTTTGTACTACCTGGCGCGCATCGAAACGGGCTACAGCGCCGACGCCGGCTCCTGCCAGGCGTGCAAGAATGGCATCCCGCTTGAAAGTGTGCGTCTCTAGCGTTCGAAAAGATTTGTAACGGTTACGCAGACCGATGAAAACGCTGCTACTTAACACAAACATGAACGCATTGCTGAAACACGCAGCAGTACGTTTCAAAACGGTTAGTTATCGGCGTAATTTGAGTGGCACGGTTCCATTTTCCACAGAGTTCTCCACAGCGGCTGATGAAAACCCCGGGCGGTACTCAGTGTGACCCTCACCCCGCTTGATTGGGCCGTCATCGCCGCTTATTTTTTCTTTAACATCGGCATTGGTTTTTACTACAAATCGAGGGCGGGATCGAGCACCAGTGAATTCTTCCTTTCCGGCAGAAACGTGCCCTGGTGGCTGGCCGGAACCTCGATGGTCGCCACGACGTTCGCCGCCGACACGCCACTCGTTGTGACCGGCCTCGTCGCGCGCAACGGCATCGCCGGGAACTGGCTCTGGTGGAACATGGTCGCGAGCGGGATGCTGACGGTTTTCCTGTTCGCCCGGCTGTGGCGGCGGTCTGGCGTCACGACCGACATCGAACTCGCCGAACTGCGCTATTCCGGCAAACCCGCGGCGTTCCTGCGAGGCTTCCGGGCGGTTTATCTCGGCGTGATCATGAACTGCATCATTCTCGGATGGGTCAACCTCGCTATGGTGAAGATCCTGATGCTGGTTCTCGGCGTGACGAAAGATCAGGCGCTGTGGATCGTGATCGGCATCATCGGGCTGACGTCACTGATCTCCACGCTCTCCGGACTCTGGGGCGTGCTCGTGACGGACCTTTTCCAGTTCGTCATCAAGATGGGGATGGTGATCGTGGTCGGCGTGGCCGCGGTTCATGCGGTGGGCGGCATCGACCGGATGAAGACGGCGCTCGGCGGTGAAGGCAGCGCGTTCCTCAGCTTCGTGCCGGATCTGCATTCCGTCTGGATGCCGGCGATCACGTTCGGCGTCTACATCGCAGTCAACTGGTGGGCGACCTGGTATCCCGGCGCCGAACCAGGCGGCGGCGGATACGTCGCGCAGCGCATGTTCAGCGCGAAGGATGAACGCCATTCGCTGCTCGCCACGCTGTGGTTCAACGTGGCGCATTACGCTCTGCGCCCGTGGCCGTGGGTGATTGCGGGCATGGCGTCCGTGATTCTCTACCCGCACCTCGCGGATCCCGAAACCGGCTACATCAAGGTGATGATCGACTACCTGCCGGCTTCGCTGCGCGGCCTGATGGTGGCGGCATTCGCGGCGGCCTTCATGTCGACTGTGGGGACGCAGCTCAACTGGGGCGCCAGCTATCTGGTGAATGATTTCTACCGGCGATTCCTCGCGCCGACTCAACCCGAGCGGCATTATGTGAACGCTTCGCAAATCGCGACGATCGGGCTCACCATCGTTTCGGCGATCGTCACGCACTACATGGATTCGATCGCCGCCGCGTGGAAGCTGCTGATCGTGACCGGCGCGGGCACCGGCACCGTGCTCATCCTGCGCTGGTACTGGTGGCGAATCAACGCGTGGAGCGAGGTCAGCGCGATGGCGGCGGCATTTGTCGTTTCCGTGACATTGCAGACGGCGTTTCACCTCGATAGCGACAACCCCGTGCAGTTCGCCTGGCTGATTCTGATCACGGTCGGGATCACAACCGTGGTCTGGCTGTCGGTTACTTTCCTGACGCGGCAGGAATCCAACGAAACACTGCTGCGTTTCTACCGGAAGGTGCGGCCTGCGCCCGTCGGCTGGCGTCCGGTGCAGCGGCTCGCGCCTGACGTTGCCGTAACCCACGACCTCGGCTGGAATCTGGCGGACTGGATGGCGGGATGCGCGCTGGTCTATGGCGCGTTATTCGGTATTGGGAAAGTGATCCTGCAGGATTTCGCGGCCGGCGCCTTGTTTCTGGTGATCGCCGCGGCAGCCGGAGCGTTCATCTATTGGGATCTGACCCGGCGCGGCTGGGCATCGGTCATGGAGTAATTCAATTCATGCGAACGTTATCGTTATTTTTCGTTCTTGCGGCGCTGCTCGCGGCCCAACCCGCGCCGAAGGTGGATCAGCCGCCGGGCAGCCTCGCGCCGTATCTGCCGACGCCGGAAACCATCGTCGACCGCATGCTGCAGGCCGGCAAACTGCAGCCCGGAGAGACCATGTACGATCTCGGGTCGGGCGATGGCCGCATCGTGATCGCCGCGGCGAAAAAATACAAAGCCAACGCGTACGGAGTGGAGCTCGACGACGCGCTCGTCGTGAAAAGCAGGGCGAAAATTGACGAACAGGGCCTCAATAAGACCGCGCACATTATTCGGGGCGATTTACTGGAGCAGGATTATTCCTCGGCCGATCTCGTAACTGTCTATCTCTGGCCTGAAGCCAACGCGAAAGTGGCCCGGCTCCTCGAGCAGCAACTGAAGAAAGGCGCCCGCGTGGTGGCGCACGATTTTCCTATTGGCGACTGGAAGCCCTCCGCCACCATCACCATCCCCGATGACGGAACCGGACGAAGCCATATGCTGTTCGTCTACATCAGATAAAGACGCATGAACATCGGCATCACGTGTTATCCCACCTACGGGGGCAGCGGCATTGTTGCGACCGAGCTCGGCCTCGAACTGGCGAATCGCGGACATGAGGTCCACTTCATCACTTACGCGAATCCCATCCGGCTCGACCCGAATATTCCGCGCATTCATTACCACGAAGTCGAAGTTTCGAATTATCCGCTCTTCCAGTACCCGCCGTATTCGCTCGCGCTGGCGTCGCGGATGGCGGACGTGGCGGAAAACTACAACCTCGATCTGCTGCACGTTCACTACGCGATCCCGCATTCGATCGCCGCGCTGCTGGCGAAGCAGATGCTCGCTCCGCGCCGCCGCCTGCCCTTCATTACGACTTTGCACGGCACCGATATCACGCTCGTGGGAACGGATCCTTCCTACTTCGCGATCACCAAATTTTCGATCGAGCAATCGGACGGCGTCACAGCCATCAGCGAGGATCTTCGCCGCAGCACCGTGAATACTTTCGAAACCCCGAACGAAATTCGCGTCATCCACAACTTCGTCAACTGCGATATCTACACCCCCGCGCCGCAGGAACGCAACGGCACGCCGCTGATGATTCACCTCTCGAATTTCCGCCCCGTGAAGCGCGTGCTCGATTGCATCCGCATTCTGGCGGAAGTGCGCCGCACTGTCGATGCGAAATTACTGATGGTGGGCGACGGTCCTGATCGCGGCCCTGCCCAGCATCTGGCGGCGGAGCTCGGCGTGCGCGACAGCGTGGAATTCGTCGGCAAACAGAATCATGTGGAGCGGCTGATCCGCCAGGCGCACGTTCTGCTGATGCCGAGCGAGATGGAGTCGTTCGGTCTGGCCGCGCTCGAAGCGATGGCGTGCGCCGTGGTGCCGATCGGCACAAACGTCGGCGGCGTACCGGAGCTGATTACGGACGGCGTGGATGGCTGTCTCGAAAAAGTCGGCGATATTCCGCGGCTCGCGGCCCGCGCCACGGAGCTGCTGACGAATCCCCAGCTCCACGCGAAGATGGCCACCGCGGCGCGCAAAACGGCGACCACGCGCTTCTGTGCCGAGAAGCTGATCCCGAAGTACGAACGATATTACGAAGAAGTGCTCGCCCGCGCCTGACGCTCGCGCAGAAAATCCACGAGCGGCACGAGCTTCTGCCGCATCGTGTCTTCCTGGCGCGTGTGGCACTCCCAGATTTCGAACACCCTCCAGCCCGCTTCACGCAACCGCCGGCGATTGCGCTTATCGCGCTCCACATTCGACCGGCGCTTTTCCGCCCAGAACGTCTTGTTCGTCGCCGGTACCGGCTTGCCGTATTTGCAGCGATGCATGTGCCAGAAACAGCCGTGCACGAAGAGGACGGCCTTCGCGGCCGGGAACACCAGATCCGGCTTGCCCGGCAGGTCTTTGACGTGCAGCCGGTAGCGGAATCCCATGGCGTGCAGCAACTTGCGGGCACGCAATTCGGGCCTGGTATCGCGGCCCTGAATGCGGCTCATGTTGTAGCTGCGCTGCGCGGAAGTGTGGACGTCGGTCACTGGCGAGTCCCGCCTAAAAGCCATTATGTCTCCACTTCATGTCTCTGCGGCGTTCGCCGCCCTGCCATTTTGCTGTAACCTTTGGCCACCCGTACGGTTAGCCTGAATGAGACGGTGAATACGCAAACGGATCACGAGCTGATGGCGGCGGTGGCGGGGGGCGATCTCCACAGCATGAGCGAGATCTACGAGCGCCGCCATAAGGC
>CAZPZE010000430.1:0-3423 GCA_964590625.1 uncultured Solibacteraceae bacterium | reverse complement strand
AGTTTGGTGACGGTAGGGACCACGTCCAGCATGGAGCCGACGGCATTCGAGACGCGGCCTTTCGGAATGCGGCCGGGCATCCAGGCGATGAACGGCTCGCGGACGCCGCCTTCCCAGGTTTCGCCCTTGCGGCCGCGCAGTTTGCCGGGGCTGCCCTGATACCAGGGGCCGTTGTCGCTCGAAAACATCACGAGAGTATGCGAGGCGACGCCGGCGGATTGCAGCGTGCTCATGACTTCGCCGACGCTCCAATCGAGTTCCGCCACGGCGTCGCCGTAGATGCCGAGCGCCGATTTGCCGCGGAAGCGCGGGGAGGCGGCGAGCGGAATGTGCGGGAAAGTGTGGGGGAAATAGAGGAAGAAGGGCGAGCCGGCGGCGTCGCGGATGAATTTCGTGGCTTCGTCGGTGTAGCGCTGCGTGAGGGTATCGAGCTTCACCGGCTGCTCGATGATCTGATCGTCGCGCATCAGAACGCTCGGCTTCATGTCATTGCTGTAGGGAATGCCGAGGTAATGGTCGAAGCCGCGTTTGGTCGGCAGGTATTCCGGAGTGACGCCCAGATGCCATTTGCCGACGCATTGGGTGCGGTAGCCGCGGGCTTTCAGGATGTCGGCGAGAGTTTGCTCATCGAGATTGAGGCCAGCTTTGTCGTTGGCGTTCAGGACGCGAGGCACGCCGACGCGCGTGGGATAGCGGCCCGTGAGCAGCGATGCGCGCGAGGGCGAACAGAGGGGATTGGCGGAAGTCCAGTTCGTGAAGCGGACGCCTTCGGAGGCGAGCTTATCGATGTTCGGGGTGCTGAGATTCGAGCCGTAGACGTGGAGGTCGCCGTACCCCATGTCGTCGGCATAGATCATGACGATGTTGGGAGGCGCGGCATTCCCGCGCTGCATGGCGAGGAGGGGCGTGGCGGCGACTGTCTGCAGGAAAGCTCGGCGTTGCACTCCGCCAGTCTATCGTAAACGGGACTATTTGGAAGTCATTTTAGGAGGATCCACAGGTCCGGGCTGGACCAGTCCGGCTTCGCCATTGCGGCCGAGGATGCGGAGGATCGACGCGGCCGCCATATCGCGCACGACATTCTCTTTATCGAGCCATAGGGCTTCGAGTTTGGGGATGCTGCCGGCGTCGCCGCGGTCGCCCAGGTCCTTGGCGGCTTCGAGGCGGACGAAACGGTTTTCGTCTTTGAGCGCCCATTCGAGGAGGTCGACGGCGTAGGGATCGGGATACTTCGCGATATAGGCGACGGCGGCGGCGCGGCCAGGTGCTCCCTTCCCCTGGAGATCCGTTGTGTCCTTGATGGCGGGGATCGCCATGGAGGCGGGACCGAACATCGCTCCAACGGCGTCTTCGCTGCCCATCAGGAAGAGACCCTCGGGATGATGGAGCCGGGTGCGGGCTTCGCGCATGGCGTTGGTCCACATGCCGGGGGTGTCTTTGCGCTGGCCGGAGAGAACGGCGACCAGGATATCGCGGCCGCTGGAGTCACCCATGGCCGTGAGAGCTTTGGCGGCAGCGAAGGAAACTTCGGGCGTGTCATCGAGAGCGCGCTTGAGATCGGGAATGGCGGAGGTCGCCTTCAGATCGCCGAGAGCGAGAGCCGCCTGGCAACGGACGAGCGCGTCCTTATCCTGAAGGGCGGCAACGACGTGCTTCACGACCTGGGGATCCGGGTGGCCGACGGTTGCCAGCGCCGCGAGCGCCTGCTGGCGGTGCTCATAATAGCCGTCGCGGAGGGATTCATCGAGCAGCTTCCAGGCGGCGGCGCGGTCCTGTGCCGGGCTGTTCTGGGCGGGCGCGGGGACCGCGGTAAAGAGAGCGCACGCCAGAAAGACGTACTTCATATCACGAAACTAAGCAATTCGGCTGCCGAAATCAAGGTGGACAGACGGCAGAGAGTGTGGAACACTGTGGCGGATGCGACGTGTAGCCTTAATCTCATTGATGCTGAGCGCGGTCGCGCTCGCCCAGATTCCGGCGGCCGATTCGCGGAATACCGATATCCCCAATACGGATACGCATTTCGTTCCCGCTACATACAAGACGCTGGCGCAGTGGACGGCGCGGCGGCAGGAGCTGAGGACGCAGATCCTTTCGGCGGCCGGGCTGCTGCCGATGTTCCCGAGGAATCCGCTGCATCCGCAGATCTTCGGGAAGATCCAGACGAAGAACTTCTCGGTCGAAAAAGTCCTGATCGAGACGCTGCCGGGATTCTATCTGGCGGGCAATCTTTACCGGCCACTGCAGGCTCCTCCGCCGGAGGGATTTCCCGGCATCATTCAACCGCACGGCCACTGGAATTATGGGCGGCTGGAGAATTCCGACACGGCGTCCCCGCCCACGCTGGCGGCTAATCTGGCGCGGCAGGGATTCGTTGTCTTCACGTATGACATGGTGGGGTACAACGATACGATCCAAACGCCGCACGATTTCGGCGACAAACCGGTACAGCAATTGTGGTCATTCAGCTCGCTGGGGCTGCAATTGTGGGATTCCATTCGGGCGATCGATTTTCTGCAACAGTTGCCGGGGGTGAATCCGAACCGGATCGGGGCAACGGGGGCGTCGGGCGGGGGCACACAGACGTTCATGGTGTCGGCTGTGGATGACCGCATCCAGTTCTCCGCGCCGGCGAATATGGTTTCGCTGATCATGCAGGGAGGCGGGATCTGCGAGAACGCGCCGGGGCTGCGGCTCGGGACGAACAACGCCGAGATCGCGGCCATGATGGCGCCGCGGCCGATGATCATGGCGGCAGCCACCGGCGACTGGACGCGGAATATGAAGACGGAAGAGTTCCCCGCGGTGCAGTCGATCTACGAGCTGTACGACAAGGCGGCGAACGTCGCGATGTTCTATCAGGATGCGCCGCACAATTACAATCGCCCCAACCGCGAGGCGACGTATACGTTTTTCGCGCAGCATGTGCTGGGGCAATCGGTGGATGGGACGGTGAAGGAAGCGTCGATTTCGCCCCAGAAGCTGCAGGATCTGATGGTGCTGCATGACCGGACGCTGCCGGCGAATGCGCTGACGTTCGATCAGCTTTTTGCGGAGTGGAGACGTTTTTCGGAGGCGCAGGTGGCCGATGTTCGCGAGCGGCTGACAAAGGCGCTGGCGACGGAATGGCCGGCGCATGTGCTGAACGAAGGCCAGGGGCAGAATATCGTGCTGGGGCGCGAGGGGAAGGGCGACCGGATTCCGGCGCTGTGGATCAAGGGAACGAATCCGCCGGCGCTGGTGGTGCATCCGGGAGGGATTGAAGCCGCGCGGCGCGATCCCGCGGCGGAAGCGCTGGTGAAATCAGGGCGTTCGGTTTTGTTTATCGACGCATTTCAGACGGGGTCAGCGATTGCGCCGCGGAATCGCGATGCGAAGATGTTCCTCACCTTCAACCGGAGCGACGATCAGAATCGCGCGCAG
>CAZPZE010000429.1:0-4539 GCA_964590625.1 uncultured Solibacteraceae bacterium | reverse complement strand
CGAACAGGATCGAGGTGATGACGATCGCATCGGTCATTACTGCGCACCTCGGTTTTGCGGCGTACCGCCGCCGGCAAAGAAGCCGCGGACGAAGTAAGCTACGGCGGAAAGCTCCGCTTCGCTGAGGCGGCCGGTCCATGGTGCCATTTCGGTGCCGTCCACACCGTCGCGCAAGACATGCAACGATTGCGCGAGGCTGGGCCGCTGGCCGCGGAAATCGGCGGGAGGAAGGGGAAACCGGGCCGCGGCGAATCCGTCGCCTGCGCCGTTGTCTCCGTGACATTGTGCGCAGTTCGCGGCGTAGACCTTCGATCCCAGTTCCAGGATTGCGGCGGGCAGCGCCGGCTCAGGCTGCGGTGTGCGGAAGTCGCGAACCACATGCGCGACGGCAGCGAGATCCGCAACCGGCAAGTCGCGCCAGGCGGGCATGGAGGACCCCGCCACGCCGTTCCAAAGCACGAAGCTCAGCCGGTCGAGCGTATATTCGTGCTCGGCCAGATTGGCGGGCGCCGGATGCAAACCGGGGGCGCCGGAGCCGTCGCCCTGACCGCGAGCGCCGTGGCAACTCGCGCAATTGTGGCTGTAGATTTCCTGGCCGCGCTGCAGATCCCCATCGGGTGAAAGCTTCGGATAGCTGCCCTGGCGGCGGGCCTTATGAGGACTTGTATTCAGCGCCCCCGAAAACGCCATCTGCGCCATGTCATCGTCCGGGCAATTGCAGCCGGCGCGAGCATGTGCCTCGCCTTCCGGGCCGGCAACCTCGCGCGCCCTGCCGAGCGATTCCACATACGCCAGCAGATCGCGGGCTTCCTCGAGAGGACGGTCGGGCGAACCATCGAACAAGGCGGGGTAGGCGGGCATCACCGAATCCGGCACAATCGTTCGGGGCGCGAACAGGTGAGCGAGCTGCCAGTCCGGCGAATGGGTGGAGCCTTCGCGAGCGAGGTCCGGCCCGATGCGCCGCGTTCCCCATAATTGCGGATAGTCCAGGCGCGTTTCCCACGCCAGCGTGGGAGCGCCGAACCGGGCCATGTCCGAATGAAGATAGCGGATCTGCTGAGTATGGCAGTAGGCGCATCCTTCGCGGCTGTAGACCTTGCGGCCGCGCAGTTCGCTTGCGCTCAAACCGAGGGGGTGTTCGGGCGACATGCTGCGAGTTTGCTCTTCGAGTACGCGTCCGGGCCAGATGCCAAGCAGAGCGACCGACATCGCGAAGAACGCGACTCCAGCCACGCTGGCGACCAGGTAGCTCATGCGAAGGAAGCGGGGCGTCACGAAGCCTCCGCAGGCGACGGGGCAATTTGCGAACGCAAGCGGGCTTGTGAAACGCCGTTCGCGGTTCCCAGCTTTTCGATCGCGCCGCCCTGGACTCCGGTCGTCAGGCCGACGAAGAAGGCAACGAAGCCCAGCGTGATTGGGACTGCGGAAAGAGTGCGTAACTCCCAGTAAGGCCTGGCGGCGCGCACGGAATCCAGCCACGGCGCGGCCGACTGCCACAGACGAGCCTCCACCAACCCCGCGATGGTCAGATCCACGAACATCATCGCGACGCCGGCGAACAGCAGCCAGTAGGCCCAGGACATCGCTCGCGCGTTATACCGGGCCCACGGAATTCTCTGCCACGCATGCGCGATTCCTCCCGCCGCCGCGAAGGTCGCGAAGCCGAGCATCGCCAGATGCGAGTGGCCGATGACCCAGTCAGAGAAGTGGACGGCCTGGTTGACCGACATTTGAGCCTGCACCGATCCCTGGATGCTGACCACGAGGTAATAGATGGCGCTTGTCCCAACAAACCGCAAAGGCACATCCGCCGGGAACCAACCGGTGCCGCGCAGAGACAGGAGCAGATTGGCGACGACCAGGATCACGTCGACTCCCAGCAGCGTGGACGCCGCGATGGCTCCACGCTGCGCACTCATGGGGATGACCGAAAAAACGTAATGATGCGTCCCGTTGAGCGGATAGACGAAGAACAGCAGCCAGAATCCGAGCATCGACAGGAAGTGGCTGTAGATGGGGCGGCCCGAAGCGGCGGGGATGACGTAATAGATGATGGCTAACGCCAGAGGAGTGACGAAAAGACCCACTGCATCGTGAATCCACAGGCCGCTGAAGGCCGCGCCGCGCGCGCCGGGGACGAACTCCGGAACAAAGTTCCCCATGGGGTACGCGAGCAGAGTGAACACCAGCGCACCGATGACGTACCAGCTCGATACGTACAAATCCTCGAGTCCGCGGGCGAAGAACGGCGGCAGAAATTGAATGATGGCGAGCAGCAGAGCCAGCACAACGAAGGCGTCGATGACCATCGGGAACTCGGCCCACTCGAGGGGCTGGCTGAATCCGGCCAGTACCAGCGCCCAGCCCGGCAGAACGATGCAGAAATTCCAGAGTCCGAACAGCCATTCACCCAGGCGGCGGCTGGTGACTCCACGCCCCGTGAGAATGGGAACCGCGTGATAGAGGAACGCAAGGAAAGCATTGCCGAGCCAGCCAAACAGGATGCCCTGAGTGTGGTCATAGCGGAGGCGTCCCCAACTCAGCCAGGAGATGTCGCGGGTCAGGTCCGGCAGCCAGAGCTCGACTGACGCGAGAATTCCAAAGGCTACCGCGGCGAAAAGGGTCCACAAAGCCGCCAAGCCGTGAGCATGGACGAGGCGTGTTTCAACAACGGGTCGTTCGGGGCGTGGTGGAAGAAAATGCGGCGGCAAGCAAACATGCTGTCACTGTTTGGACGGAAAGCGCAAGCTCGCGTTTCATCTCGTGCACGGCGCGGGCCGGTGCTGTGATCCTGGATTCTTAAGGGAACTGATCCAGCGTTTGCCGTCCACCGAGATACTGCGGCGTGCACGAGACAAGTGCAGGTGGCCCTCGGTGCGGTAATGAACCATGATTGCGTCCAATTGAGGCTATGACATCTGCGAATCGCGCAATGCGCCGGCGCAACTCGGGCGCAACTCCCCGTCATGTTACAAGCGCTGCTCGCCGAACGCTTCGGTCTCGTCGTGCACCACGAGCGGAAGGAAGCTTCGGTGTATGCGCTCGAAGTAAATAAGCCCAGCTCAAACCCGAAGGAGGTCGATCCGGGCGTACAGAAAAGTTCCGGCTGCGTCCGCTCCTACGGCGAAGCGCCGGGTCATTTCGTTGCGAACTGCCACCGCCTGTCTACCGCCGACTTAGTCCGGTCGATCCAGAGTCTTGCCCCAGGCTACTTCGATAAACCTGCGGTCGATGCAACAGCTCTTACTGGGCTCGATGATTTTTCGTTGACCTGGGCCATGAAGCCCGTAGCGGAGAGGGACGGTGGTCCGACGATGTTTACCGCAGTGGAAAAGCTCGGTCTGAAGCTGACGTTGCGCGTGATGCCCCTCGATACAATCGTCGTCGATCGATGCCAAAAGATGCCGACCGACACTTGATACTGAAGCAGACTCTGCTCAGAGTCCCCATTGCCGTCAAACGAAAGCGCGAAGTTTCACCGGCTGAACCTGCGTCAGTGCCGGGATTGCATCAGGAGAAAGTCTTCACGCCGCGTTCCGTCCTCGCTTCCAGCGGAGTACGGCGATGATGCAGGTTCCATCGGCAGCCGTGGTTCGGTGTCGATGTGGCAAAGACCCCTATGCCCCGTCTTATCCACCAGAGGATGGTCTGTCCAGGCCTGTACGAACGTGCAGGGCCCTCTTCCACTGCCTCCGGTGAATCGATGACAAGCTTCGCTCGTTGCAGGCGCGTCGGCGAAATATCCGGACAATCTTGTCCGACCCCGGCTTCGGAAAAATCCCAGCCCCAATCAGCCATGCAATCGAGGACGGAAGTGCAAATCCCTATCGCCGCCGCATTTCCCTAAAGTCCCATTCACCAGCGGAGCGCAAATTTGTATACTCTCCCCGTGGAAGTTTACCGGGCCGAGTGTCGTGAGATCCTGAACCGGTTCTTTGAAGGCCGTCTTAGTGGTGCCCAATGCATCGCAGCATTGGACTCTGCGCTCGCTGGAGTCATCATCAATCTCGATCCGGCGCAACTGCCAACAGTCCAGGCAATCATGATCGAGAACTATGCGGTGCTCGACGAAGTACTGGAAGGAGGTGTACACCGCAACGTGTCGCCCGCCAGCCTGCAACTCCCACAATAGGTGTCGGAAGAATACGCAGTGCGAAAGCTTTTTTCCTTTCTGGAGACAGCCCTCAACAACCGAGCCTCCGCGAAGGTGCTGGATATGCTGGTTCAGTTCTGGCGCCGGCAACCGCGCGACAACATCAATGG
Source organism: uncultured Solibacteraceae bacterium (assembly GCA_964590625.1). GTDB lineage: Bacteria > Acidobacteriota > Terriglobia > Bryobacterales > Bryobacteraceae > BOG-234. Next base: position 276 of record CAZPZE010000429.1, on the reverse strand, counting down.
CTCTGAATCGCATGAAAAATTCGTGTTCGATCCGGATGAACGCCGCGCGCCTGCTTGTCACAAGTAATTCCGCGAGCCCGGACGAGTCGCCCACGCAGCAGGTCAGCATCATACCGGATGTTGAAGTCAGGCCCACGATCTAACCTGGAGCGCATCCGTGACTTGGGGTGGATGGGCGTTGTCGGCAGCTCGGACGACGCCGTGGCGAGACCTGAGACGTTCGTGCGGAATCTGCCAGCGTTCACCGTGAACAATACAGGAAGCGTCACCTAATCT
>CAZPZE010000428.1:0-2157 GCA_964590625.1 uncultured Solibacteraceae bacterium | reverse complement strand
TACTACCAGAATACTGTTGGCGGTCGCGACGCCGACCGCCATGATGGCGCCCATCAGCGAAGGAACGCTGATGGTGGTCTGGGTGGTGTAGAGCATCCAGAGGATTCCGGCGAAGGCGCCGGGGAGCGCGGTGAGGATGATGAAGGGGTCGAGCCAGGACTGGAAATTCACGACCATCAGGAGATAGACAAGCAGCACGGCGAAGACGAGACCGAAGCTCAGGCGGCGGAAAGAAGAGGCCATGGTTTCGACCTGTCCGCGGAGGGAAACTTCGAGCCCTTTCGGCACATCCTTCGCGCTCGAATCGAGAACGCGCTGGATGTCGCGGGCGACGCCGCCGAGGTCGCGGCGGTCGGTGTTGGCGTAGATATCGAAGACCGGCTGCACGTTGTAGTGATTCAGCAGTCCGGAGGTGACGGTGCGCCTGGTGCTGCTCAGGAGGTTCTCAAAGAGCTGCGGCTGGGCGTTGCTGCCGGGCGCGCTGATGGGGGTCTGGCGGAGCGCGTCCATCGAATCCATGCGGGTCTGAGGGGTCTGGACGGAGACACCGTAACTGACGCCGTTCGCCGGATTGAGCCACTGGGTGGGAGCGATCTGTCCGCTTGAACTGAGGGAAATCAGCATGCTGTTGGCGACATCGCGCTGCGTCATGCCAGCCTGGCCGGCTTTATCGCGATCGATGTTGAACTCGATGGCGGGCGCGTTCATTTCCTGGCGAATGTGGACATCGACGGCGCCGGGAATTCCCTGGAGTCTGGCGTTGAGGAGCTTCGCAAGCTTCCAGACGGCGTTCTGATCGCGGCCGGTCACCTGCACGTCGATGGGAGAAGGAATGCCGAAGTTGAGAATCTGATTTGTTATGTTGGCGGCCTGGAAGAAGAAAACTTCATCGGGAAAATTCTTGTTCAGGACCGTGCGAATCTGGCGCTGGACATCGGCAACATGGAGGCGGGCCTCGGGATTCAGAGAGAGCAGAATTTCGCCGTCGCTGGTTCCGACGCTGGCCGAATCGCCGAACGCGAGGTTGAAGCCACCGTTGGGGAGGCCGATGTTGTCGATGATTTCATCGAGCGCGTTGGGGGGGAGAGACTGGCGAATCGTGTTTTCGACGGCGGCGAAAACTTTTTCGGTTTCTTCGATGCGCGTGCCTTCGGGCGCGCGGACGTGCAGGCGCATCTGACCGGAGTCAATGGTGGGGAAGAAATCCGTGCCAACGGCGGCCATCAGCAGCAGAGAAGCTCCGACGAAGGCGATATAGACCGTAGTCACGCGCGCGCGGTGATGCAGGCACCAGCCGAGCGCTTTCGAGTACTTCGCCCGCAGACGTTCGAACCGCACGTTGAACGCATGGTGCATTTTCCAGACGAAGCCTTTGGCGTGGGCGAGACCCTCTTCGCCGCGCGCGTAGATATCGACCTCGGGGCGCAGCATGTAATGCATCATCGTGGGGACGATGGTGCGGGAGAGGAAGTACGACATGATCATCGCGAACACCACGGCGAGGGCGAGCGGAGTGAAGAGAAATTTCGCCGGTCCGGTGAGCATGACGACCGGAACGAACACGATGCAGATGGCGAGCGTGGAGACAAACGCGGGCACGGCGATCTGGCGGGCGCCATCGAGAATGGCGCGGGTGAGCGGCTTCGCCATCCCCATATTGCGGTGCACATTTTCGATTTCGACGGTGGCGTCGTCAACCAGGATGCCGACCGCAAGCGCCATTCCGCCGAGCGTCATGGCGTTGATGGTGTAGCCGAGCGCCCAGAGAATGATGCAGGAGGTGAGGATGGAAAGGGGGATGGAGGTGCAGACGATGATGGTGCTGCGCCAGCTTCCGAGGAAGACCAGAATCATCACGGCCGTGAGGCCGGCGGCAATCAGGGCTTCGCGCGCGACGCCGAAAATCGCATCTTCGACGAAGAGGCTCTGATCGAACATCGGCTTCACTTCGAGCGCCGGCGGGATGCTGGCCATGACCCTCGGCAGAAGAGCCTTGATCTGGCGCACGATGTCGAGCGTGGAGGCCTGGCCGTTGCGCAGGATGGTGAGGAGCGAAGAGCGGCGGCCGTTTTCGCGGACGACGTTGATCTGAACCCCGTAGCCGTCACGCACCTGGGCGACATCGTGAATGTATTTGACCGAGCCGTTGACGACTTT
>CAZPZE010000427.1:0-2625 GCA_964590625.1 uncultured Solibacteraceae bacterium | reverse complement strand
CGAACTGGGCCGCACCGCCATCGAGCGCGGCTTTGATGTCGTTCTCGCGGCCGGCGGTGACGGCACTATCAACGAAGTTCTCAACGGAATTGTCGGCTCGCAGATCGTCTTCGGCGCGCTGCCCGCCGGCACCGCGAACGTGCTGGCGAACGAAATCGGACTCGCCAATCGCCCCGATCTCGCCGCCGAGCAGCTTCTCGCATCCGTCCCCGTCCGGATTGGCGTCGGCGCTTTCGAGCACCCCGGCGCGCCGCGGCGGCACTTCCTGATGATGGCTGGCGCTGGTCTCGACGCCCGCATCGTCCACGAGCTCGACCTCGAGCTCAAGCGAAAAATCGGTAAGCTTTCCTACTGGCACGGTGGCTTCAAACAGCTGGGCCGCGATCTGCCGAAATTCCGCATCGCCATCGATGGCGTCGAGCGCCTCGCCGGCTTCGCCCTGATGGCGCGCGTCCGCAACTACGGCGGCGATTTCGAAATCGCGAAGAAGGTCCGGCTGACGGACGCCGATTTTGAAATCGTGATTCTCGATCGCAACCGCTTCTTCGATTACCTGCGATTTCTATTCGCCGTGATCTTTAATCGCCTTGACCGCGCGCCGGGCGTCAGCGTCGTCCGCGCCTGCCGCGTCGAGATCTCGGCGATCACCGACGAGACGGTTCACGTCCAGGCCGACGGTGAAGCAATCGGCGTTTTGCCGGCCACCATCTCATTGGTACCCGACGCCGTCACGCTCCTCGTCCCAAAGCGTTACGCTGAAGGCTGACGTTCTATGCGAGTCCTGCTCGCCCTTCTGTTTGCAGTCGCTGCCGCTTTCGCCCAACCCGAATGCTCGGCCAGCGGTGTTGTGGTGAACTCCGTCACCGGCGAGCCACTCCCCCGCGCGGCTGTCACCCTCGCGAAAGCGCCCGTCGCCGTAACTGACGAAAACGGGAGATGGAGCGCGGATCGCCTGCCGTGCGATAAAGTCAGCCTGACTGCCAGCCGCCAGACCTTCCTGACGGGCCGCGCCGTGGAGTTGAACCTCACCGCCGCCACTCCGCCGCACGATGTTCGTCTCGAACTGACTCCGCAGGCCGCCATCACCGGACGCATCGTGGACCAATACGGCGATCCCGCCGCGACTGTCCCGGTACTGGCGAAACGCTCGCAGATCGTGGATGGTGTTCGCCAGTACGGACCAGGCGCGAGCGCCTCCACCAACGATATCGGCGAATATCGCATTGCGGCCCTGCCGGCCGGCAGTTATCTCATCTGCACCGGCGAACAGTGCGCCACACCGATGACCATCGCCGCGGGATACACTGGCGCGGTCGACTTCCGTCTCGGCCCCATTGCACCGCGACATTTGAGCGGTAAGGTTTCCGGCGTGCCGGAAGGGACTCGAGTGCAGCTGACTCTCACGAGCGATACAGCAACCCTCGCAGCAGCGGTGGGAGCGGACGGGGAGTTCGAACTCAGCGCGCCGCCTGGAACGTACACGCTTCTCGGAACCGCGTTTTATGGAGCGGACCAGTTAGTCGGACACACCCAAATTACCGTCGCTGATCGGGATATCGACGGCATCTCGCTGCATCTCGACAACAGCTTTGAGGTCGCCGGCTCAGTCCGTATCAGTTCCGGACAGAAAACAGCGATCGACACATTGAAGGTGGACGTTGCCCTGTTTCAGAGCGTGAAGGGACGTACCGTTATCGCCCGTCCAGCGTGGAACGACGATCGTACAAACTTCACCGCACGGGTCGTGATGCCAGGGCTTTATCATCTCAATGTCTCGACGCCGCCTGGTTTGCACGTGGAGCGAGTCACAGCGGGCGGCACGGATATTACCGACACCGAGACTCAGATCACTCCCGCTTTCCCCCCGATTGAGATCGTGTTGAGCGATGGCGGCGGAACAATCGAAGGCACAACGGAGCCCGAATCCGGCATCATTGTTCTGCAAGGCAATCGGCACTGGATCCTGCACGCCGACAAGGACGGGCATTTCCGCTCCGACGGCTTTCCCGCTGGCGACTACAAGCTTTCCGCCTGGGATGACCTGACGAAGGTGCCGTTCCGCGACAACGCCTGGATGGAACTCCACGCAAAAACCGTTTCCGCAACCGTGAGCGAATCGCAATCCACGACCGTTACACTCGAGCGGAGTATCGCGCCCGATGAATAGGATCGCGGCCCTTCTGCTCCTCGCGTGCGCCCCGGCCTTCGCGCAATCGTCCGATCTGAAAACCTGTTCGCTCAGCGGCGCCGTCACCGACTCCGTCACCCACGCGCCGATTCCCCGCGCCCGGATCGAGATCACGCTGCCGCACAGACTCCGCTCCACGCAATCCGACGCCACCGGCAAATGGCGCGCCGACAATCTCCCCTGCGGCAGTATCGGCATCACCGTCTCTCGAATCGGCTACATCGAGAAAGAACCGTTCACCGTAAAAACGCCGGCAAAGGACGTCAGCGTCGAACTCACACCTCAGGTCGTCCTCACCGGACGCGTGATCGACGACCAGGGCGACCCCATTCTCGACGCGCACGTCAGCCTCCTGACATCCGGAATCCTCGAAGGCCGCCGCACATTCCTGAGCAGCACAGGCGCGAGCACGAACGACCTCGGCGAATATCGCTTCG
>CAZPZE010000426.1:0-1524 GCA_964590625.1 uncultured Solibacteraceae bacterium | reverse complement strand
CCGGTGAAGGGCGCCGACAAGCTCCTCCACCTCAAGGTCGATATTGGGGAGCCCGAACCGCGCACCATCGTGGCCGGCATCGCCAAAGCCTATGAGGCCGAAAAGCTCGTCGGGCGCAAGGTGGTCATCGTCGCCAACCTGAACCCGCGCAAGCTCCGCGGCATCGAATCGAATGGGATGATTGTCGCCGCGTCGCTTGAAGGCGGTACGCCCATTCTCGCCGGCTTCCTCGAAGACGTTCCGATCGGAGCCCGGCTCAAGTAAAAATGCGCTTCATCGATTCCCACTGCCACCTCGACCACGAGAAATTCGCGGGCGATCTCGATGGCGTGCTCAAGCGCGCACAGGATACCGGCATTGACCGCATCCTTTGTATAGGCACTGGCGACGGTCCGCCCGAGCTCGACCGCGCCATTCGCCTGGCGGAACAGCACGAGCAGATCGTCGCCACGGTCGGCGTCCATCCGCACGAAGCCGCCAAAGTCACGCCCGAAACTTACGACGATCTGCTCCGTCTCGGCCAGCATCCGAAGGTCGTCGCCTACGGCGAGATCGGACTCGATTTCCATTACGACCATTCGCCGCGCGATACGCAGCGCGAAGTCTTTATCCGTCAGCTGGATATCGCTCGAACCTTAAACCTTCCCATCGTCATCCACACACGAGACGCATGGGATGAATCGATGGCGATTCTGAAAGAGCACTGGACCGGCCCCGGCATTCTCCACTGCTTCACCGGGACCCGAGAACAGGCGAATCAGGCACTGAACCATGGCTTCCATCTCGCCTTCGGCGGCGTTCTGACTTTCAAGACGGGCGAGACGGTTCGCGAGGCCGCCCGGATTACTCCGGAAGATCGTCTGTTAATTGAAACCGACGCCCCCTTTTTAGCGCCTGTTCCTTATCGCGGAAAACGCAACGAACCGTCCATGATGATCGAAACCCTGAAGACGCTCGCCGAGGTCCGCCGGACGACGCCGGAGCATATCGCGGAGTTGACGACGGCCAACTTCGAACGCCTTTGTTTGCAGCCGCGTAATCCGACCCGTTACACTGAAAAGTTCAATGGAAACTGAACGGGCAAACCAGGCTCTGACCGCCAGCGAGATTTTCGATCTCGTCCGCGAAGATCTGGAAAAGGTCGAGAAGGCCATCGACGTCGAATCGCTCGCGTCCGTCGATACCGTTACCACCATCGGCCGGTACCTCCAGCAGAGCGGCGGCAAACGGCTGCGGCCGGCCCTGCTTCTGCTCTGCGCGCGCTTCGCCGGCGCAGGCAAGAGCGCGAAAAACAGCCAGACTGCCATCCAGCTCGGCGCCGTGGTCGAAATGATCCATGCGGCCACGCTTGTCCATGACGACGTGATCGATATGGCGCGAACCCGCCGCGGCCGCCCTTCTGCCAATGTCCAGTGGGGAAATCACACCTGCGTGCTGGCCGGCGACTGGCTGTACATGCAGGCGTTCCAGATCGCTCTCCGGGAGCGGAGCTTTCAGATCCTGGACCATCTGATCTCGCTGACG
>CAZPZE010000425.1:0-1998 GCA_964590625.1 uncultured Solibacteraceae bacterium | reverse complement strand
TTGAGCGGCGCGCCGACCGGGTTCTCTTCCTGAAAGCAGCGGACGACCTCGACTACGCCGTGGTGGCGTCAGCCATCGACACTGCTCATGGCGTCCATATCGATCGCGTCGCTCTGATGCCACGTTAGCGGGCGCCGGAGCTCTGATCCCGCACGCCGAGCTTCCGCAGAAACGTCATCATCGGACACCAGTTCGTGAAGGCCGACTGGAACAGGTTCAGACCGACAAATGCCGTAAACAGATACCAGTACGGATTCACGAAATATCCGAGCGCCAGACTCAGCATGACAAAGAATCCGGCGATCAGACGCAGATAGCGGTCAACGTTCATAGCAAACTCCTGTTCCCCAACTTCTGACTCCAGAGATGCACTTCCTGCGGGAATGTGACAGACCATCCCGCTAGAATTGAGGGGGGCGAAACCGGCTTTGGAGCGAGAGACAGAAACCGAACTGGCGCGTCGCCTGATGGCGGGCGATGCAGGCGCGTTCGACCAGTTTGTGGAGCACTTTCGCAGGAAGATTTTCACCCACGCCTGGCTGATGTGCGGCGACCGGGAAGACGCCGAGGAAGTGACCCAGGAGGCGCTGCTTCGGGTCTTCCAGAATTTCACCCAGCTCCGCGACCCGGAAACCGTGAAAACCTGGGTATTTCGAATCGCCCGCAATGAATGCCTCATGAAGCGGCGGAAGAGCGTCTTCGCCCCCACCCGCGAGCTTTCGCTGGACGAATTCATTCCCGCAAAAGGAGATGGCAGCGGCCCGGCCCGAATCGAGATCGCCGATTGGTCCGGTCTGCCCGAAAACCAGTTGCTCCAGAAGGAGATCAGAGAAGTGCTCGCGCGCGCCATCACTGAGCTTCCGGAGAATTACCGATCCGTGATGCTGTTGCGCGACATGGACGGACTTTCGACCCAGGAAACCGCCGGCATTCTGGATCTTTCGGAGGATGTGGTGAGGACCCGCCTGCACCGCGCCCGGCTGGCGCTGCGGCAGAAGATCGATAGTTACCTGGCCGCGCGGCCAGCAACGTCTGCCGCTCCGGCCGGGTCCAGGAAAGGATGATATGGACGCGCACAAACCAACCGAGAAATGCCGGGAAGTGTTCGCGCTTCTCTCCGACTATCTGGATCTGGAACTGCCGCCCGATGCCTGCAAGGCCGTCGAAGATCACCTTAGCGGCTGTGCGCCCTGCATCGAGTTCACGGAAAGCCTCCGGAAAACGGCCGACCTGTGCCGGCAATATGAGCCTGCGGAACTTCCCAGCGAACTCGGCGAAAAAGCGCGCAACGAACTCCTCGAAGCCTATCGGAAAATGCTCGCCTCGCGGCAGAGCTGATTTCAGCCTCCCTGGCATTTCAGCGAGGCCTGGGCCATACTCCCTTGATTCACCGTCTTCCTGTGAAGTAGCATCGTGAAGACGAATATGCCGTCCGCTACGCGCATGCTGCATCTACAGGCGGACTCATAGGGTCGGATTTCCTGAACCGTATAGAAGGAGAAAGACGATGCTATACACGAGAAGAGATGTCGGGCGGTTCGCGCTGGCTGCGAGCTTCGCATCGACGAAGATGTTCGGAGCCGCGAAGCCGGATTCGAAGATCAAGGGAGTCCAGATCGGCACGATCACCTATAGCTATGGCAGCATGCCGGATCAGAGCGCGGAAGCAACCCTCGGATATGTGGTGGATTCCGGCATCAGCGCGATCGAGCTTATGGGCGGACCGGTGAACGACTGGGCGCGGAAAAAAGGTAAATGGGACTCCAGCCCTGCTGCCGCGGCAGCGGCTGCGGCAAACGCGGGCCGGGGCGGGCGTGGCGGCGGCTTTGGCCGCGGCGGGCGTGGTCCCGCGCCCACGTATCCCGTAGTTGCGGGAATGAAGGTCGGTTTCGGCAACAATCAGCCCGCCGGGCAGTGGAATGGCGTGGCGTGTCCGGCAGGCGGTGAGGGACGCGGTCCAGGCGGCGCCAGAGGCGGCAGCGGCCGTGGGCCCGGTGG
>CAZPZE010000424.1:0-4108 GCA_964590625.1 uncultured Solibacteraceae bacterium | reverse complement strand
CATCGTATAAATCTAGTGTCAATGCATGATATGTTAGTTTTTCCTGCGAACTAAATGCGTACGAAGCCACACATATCAAACTAAACAATACATAAAGATTGTGAGGCGGCCTGACGGCCTACGCGGCGCGATAAGCGGGGCTGACTTCGCGCAGGAAATTACGAGTGCTCTGCAGAAATCCTCTGTTTTCACGGCGGTTTACGCGTCTCCAGGCTTCCCAGACGTTGCCCGCCAAAACCCCGGCCAGGAGGTAATAAACCACCCCAGCCCACTCGAAGAAGCCAAAACTAATGACAGCGACGAGAGTCCCAAAAACATACTGGTCCGGATACTTGGCCGGGGAGGTCGGCGGGTCGGTCAGGATGATAAAGGCAAAGTAAAGAACGGCCTCGGCGTCGGGCGACCGGTAGATCTCGGAGACCCAGCGTGGGTTCCCGATATAAGCAGTAACGGTGAACAGCGTGAAGTAAACGCCGAGGAACGTGAGGACGAGCGGCATCTTGTTGACACGGTCCGTGATGAACAGGCCGCCGATGAGGAGCGCCGCCTGCATCCAGAGCGGAACTTCGGTCAGCGCACCCCACCAGCTCTGCCCGGTGTGGAAAACGTAGTAACTGGCGATCACGGCGAGCGCGGCGGGGTTAAATACGTTGGCGTGACGCGTCCGAATGAGGTATTTGCTGATCACCGCAAACGAGGACGTAATGGTCACGACGTACCACGGTTCCTGCGCGCGCAGCACCATGGCGGTGATCATGGCGGTGAGCACCGCGCCGCTCGGAAATTCCCACTCATCTTTGCGAACGCGCAGAATGTAGGCGTCAATCAGTCCGCTGACCAGGACGGCCGCGGCGACACCCGGCAGAACGGTGCCCCATCCCTGGCTGGGAGCGGCGAGCGCGATCAGCGCAGCGAGGATCAGGATCAGCAGGCCTTTCGGCGTTTTGAAAAACTTTTTGAGCTTACGCTGCATGGGGCAGGCTCCCGGTTTCGTAACGGTCGAGATCGGGAGTCACGATGATACCCGCGACGCTCATGCGGTCCAGCAGGCGGATGCCTTCGGCGGGCCCGAGAACAAAGGCCGCGGTGGCCAGCACATCGGCCAGCATCGCGACGGGCGCAATCACCGTGGCGCTGGCGACGCCTTCGGCCACCTGGCCGGTGCGGGGATCGAGGATGTGCGAATGGCCGTCGGCGCCGCGGCGCTCATAATCGCCTGAAGTGCAGACCGCCTGATTCGAGATACGCAGCGTTTCGAGCAGCTCGCCGGCGCGGCGCGGATGGCGGATGCCGACGGTCCAGGGCTCTCCGTCAGGATTTGTTCCAGCCATGTACAAATCGCCGCCGGCATCGATGGCGAAGTTGTCGAATGGCTTCAGTTCGTGCGCAGCCGTGTCGATGGCGAGTCCTTTGGCGATGGCACCGAGGTCCGGAATCAGCGGCTGTCGCAGCGTGATGGTGCGGCGTTCGGGATCGGCTTCGATATCGCGGTAGCTGACGTCCGCGGGGTGAATGTCCACGTGGATCGCCTTGCCGCTGCGATGTTCGCGGTCGAAGCCGCGTTCCATCATGCGATGCCCGCCGGTGGGATCGAAGGCGCCGCCGGTTTCTTCGGCGACGAGACACGCGAACTGAATCGCTTCGAAAAGCATGGGGCTGACGGCGACGGGCTCACCGGGGCGGGCGGCCAGTTGCATTAGTTCGCTTGCAGGATCAAATCGGGTGCAGCGGCTTTCGATTTCGCGGAACCAGCCGAGAGCGCGTTCGATGGCCTTCTGTGCCGGCTCCGTATCGCTGCCGGGCGCGAGCAGGACTTCGATGGTGACAACGGTCCCCATCACCGCCTCGCTTCTGACGATGGATTCGCGGCTCGGTTTTGGACTGCTCACTTCGCCTTGCCCAAAGCCTCGAGGACTGCGTAATAGAAAGCGTTGGCGCTCTGCGTGGCGCCGGTGACGTAATCGACTTCCGCGCTCTGGCGCTGTACGACTTCCGGAGGCAGGCGGCCGATGACGTCGCACGAATACCGGGTGAGGCACTGGGAGATGGAGGCGGATGTGATGCGGCCGCCTTCGATCACCACCTGGGCTTCGATATCGCCATGACGGCAGGTGCCCCAGCCTTTGTACGTGCCATCTTTCCACTGCGGGGCGGGCTGAGCGGCTGGCGCGGGCGCGGCGGCGGGCGGCGCGGCGGCAGGCGCGGCAACGATAGCCGGCGCGGGAGCCGGGGTGGCGACGGGCGCGGCGGACGTGGGAGTTACCGGTGCGGGCGCGGGAGCTACCGGCGCTGTTACCGGGGCCGCGGGAGTCATCTCGGTCTTCGGCTGTGGCGGCGGAGGCACAGCAACGGCTGACGGATGAACGAGGGAGGCCACTTCAGGCGGCGCTTTGGGCTCCTTCGGGGCCGGAGCGCCAGCCTCGGCGGGCGCCGCCGCGGGCGCGGCGACGGGGCTGGGGACGGGTCCTCTGGCAGCCCGGCCCTCGACGGATGCCGGACGGCGAACCGCCGACTGTGCTTCCAGTTGTTCCGCAGCTGAGCGGGTGCGCTCGTATCCGGCAGCGTAAACGGCCAGAACCGCAGCAGCCCCCGCGGCCAGGAGGCCGTTTGCGACTTTTCGGTTTGATCCGCCCTGCGCCATTTCAAAGAGAGTATATCCGAAGACAGGCGCGGGCGGAGCGTTTATCTACTGCATTTACACTTATTTAACCGTGAAGGTCACGGATGCAATGTGCTTCTCCCATTCCAGTTGGAGCTTGCCGGTTTTGGGGCCGGTCTGGGAGAGCGTCATTTTATAAACTTCGATCGGCGCGGAGGGTTTGCTCATGGTCATCTTTACGCGGCCGAGATCCTGAGCGGCGTCATAGGTGAGGCCCCACTGGCCGGTCTCTTTGTTAATGATGAGCTGCCAGTTTTCCGGATCTTCGACGAGGGCATACAGCGTGTAATCGCCCTTCGGCACGGTCAGTTGTCCGATGGTGAGTTCGGCATCGGTATGGAAGGAAGTCGCCGCGTTTGCGCCCGCGCGCCACACGGGATAATTGGGGTCATGGCTGATTAACCCACCGGGCCCGAAAATCTGGCGGCCGCGGACCGAGGGCGCGGAGTATTTAATCGATAGCGTTTTTCCGCCAATCGTGACGGACGTAGTGGCGTCCGGGCTCGGGGGCGCGCCCTGAGCGAACACGAAGGCAGCAGAAGCAAATATTGCGCATGAAAGAAGAAACAGAAGTCGACGCATTGGCATTCGTCCTCAGCATACAACTGTGGCGGGACATCCGTTGTAACGCGATCATCGCGAACTTTTTTTCGACTGGCACGTATAACGAACAGAGGGAAAGCGTGAGAGGGAAAACATGATGGCGTCGCGCAAACGCGGCAAGGCTCTCTGGATTGTTCTGGCGCTCGTGGTTCTGGGCGCGGGCGGCTTCTTCGCGATGAAAGCGGTAGGCGGGAAGCCGGCGAAGATCGATCCGGAGAAGCTCGCGAAAGTGGATCGGCTGGATGTGGCGCGCTCCGTGGTGGCGACGGGAAAAATTCAGCCGGTCACCCAGATCGATATCAAGAGCAAGGCGAGCGGCATTATCGAGAAGCTTCCGGTTAATGTGGGCGACCCGGTGCACAAAGGCGAGGTGATCTGCGAGCTCGATCAGAATGATCTGCTGCCGGAGCTCAGGCAGCAGCAGGCGGCGCTGCATGTGGCGGAAGCGAATCTTCGCTCCGCGCAGGCCGATTACGCACGCTATCAGGTCGACGCGCAGGGGACCGATCTGCCGTTTCTGAAGCGCGATATGGATCGCGCCCACACGATGTTCTCGAACGGTCTGATCGCGCAGAACGCGCGGGACGATGCGGACAAGAATTATCAGATCGCGGCGAACAGGAAGGAATCGGCGGAAGCGAATCTGGGTTCCGCGAAGGCAGCAATTACGCGCGCCCAGGCGGCGCTCGAACAGCAGCAGGCGGCGGTTGCGGCGGCGGAAGAGAATATTCGCAACGCCACGATTTATTCGCCGATCGATGGCGTGGTGCTTTCGCGCGACAGCGAAGTCGGCACGGCGGTCAGCTCGATTCTGCAGGTCGGTTCGACTGCGACCACGATCATGAC
>CAZPZE010000423.1:0-4212 GCA_964590625.1 uncultured Solibacteraceae bacterium | reverse complement strand
GAAGCCGTTTGCAAGGGGTTGATTTGTTAAACTGCGAATACGCGCCGGGATAGCTCAGTCGGTAGAGCGCATGATTTGTAATCTTGAGGTCGCCGGTTCGATCCCGGCTCCCGGCTCCAGTCTTTCAGTCCCCCGACATTGATCTTCATCGAAGAGATCCTGTAGAGTCTCACTTATGGCGAGGCGACTCGGGTTTACGCTGCTGCTGGCGGCTGCGGTTCTTCTCACGGCGCAGGCGGGGTTAGCTCAGCCGGCAGGGGCGTCCGGGCGTGGTGGACGCGGGAATGCGAATGCTGCTCCCCAAGTCATTCCGTTGTGGCCGAATGGGGTGCCCGATGCGCTGGGCGATAGCGACGCCGATAAGCCGGAAATCACGTTTTATCGCAGCGGACGAAGCGGGACAGCCGTGGTCATCGCGCCTGGCGGCGCTTATCGCAATCTTTCCATGGAAAGCGAAGGTCGGCAGGAGGCGTATTGGTTCAACGCGATGGGGGTCAGCGCGTTCGTCCTCAGGTATCGGCTCGCGCCGTATCATTATCCGGTCGAACTGAACGATGCGCAGCGGGCGATTCGGATTGTGCGGTCGCGCGCGCAGGAGTTCGGGATTCAGCCGGATCGTATCGGGATGATGGGCTTCTCGGCCGGAGGGCATCTGACTGCGACGGCAGGGACGCATTTCGATGCCGGTAAGCCGGACGATGCGGACCCGATCGAGCGTGTTTCGAGCCGGCCGGATTTTCTGATCCTTTGTTACCCCGTGATTTCGTTCCAGAAGAGCGTTGCCGGAGCGAATGTGCTGGGCGCTTACGCGGCTTCCGGACGGAATCTGCTGGGGGATAATCCGGATCAGGCGACGCTCGATAATCTGTCCGACGAATTGCAGGTCACCGCGCAGACGCCGCCGACGTTTCTCTATCACACAACGAACGATCAACTGGTAGCGGTTGAGAACAGCGTTCAGTTTTATCTCGCGCTGCGGAAGGCCGGGGTGCCGGCTGAGATGCATCTGTTTGCGAACGGCGGGCATGGGTCGGGCATGGGATTGACCGATCCGGCGCTGAGTGCGTGGCCCACGCTGCTGATGAACTGGATGCGGGCGCGCGGGCTGCTGACGAGACGCTGAGTTCAGAAAAGCCGCAGCTGCGCTGCGGGTAGTTTCTTCCGCTGTGGCTTATCCTCGAAGACCGTGCGGCCACCGACGGATTTCGAGATGCGGTGTTCGTGCGCGATGGCGGCGTCGAAATCGGCTTCGGGCTGGATTTGGTTCTCGACCTGACGGACGAAGCGGTCGAGGCGGCGAAGGCCGTCGGTCTTCTGATCCCCGGCGAGTTTCGCGCGATCGAGTCCACGGCGGAGGACGCCGAGCGATTCGTCGTAAGTCTTCAGCGGCACGGGGAACGGGTGGCCGTCTTTGCCGCCGAGGGCGAAGGAGAAGCGGGCGGGATCGTCGAAGCGGGTCGGGGTTCCGTGCACGACTTCCGCAACCAGCGCGAGAGTCTGGAGAGTGCGCGGGCCGAGGTTTTCGACGAGCAGAAGATCGGCGAAGCCTTTCAGGTCGCGATCGTAAGCTGTCGCGAGGACGGCGCCGAGGCGCTTGAGATCGACGTCTTCGGCGCGGACGTCGTGGTGGTCCGGCATGCGGAGGTGGCGGATGGTGTCCAGCGCGGCGTCGGGGCCTTCGCGGACGATTTCCAGCAAAGCGCCGCGGGCGGGCTTTGCCTGAGCATCCACCAGATTCATCAGCAGGCCCTGATTCTCGCCGGCGATGCCCGAGTGGGGGGCTTCGATGAAATCACGCACGTTGGCGGAGTGCCAGTGGTAGCGCCGTGCGGCGCAGGAGGCGGGCTTCATGCCCTGCTGGATCACGGCCCATTCGCCGGCGGCAGTCAGGACGAATGAGTGGAGATAAATCTGGAAACCGTCGGCAATGCAGTTGTTGTCGATTTTGGCGGTGAGGCGGCTGGTGCGCTGAAGGGCGTTGCCGTCGAGCCCGCGGGCGTCGGCAATCTGAGCGAGCTCGCACGGAGTCGCGCGGCCGGCATTGCCGCGTCCGCCGCAGATGTAGATGCCGAGTTCCGAAGCGCGCGGGTTGAGGCCGCGTTTGAGGGCGCTCATGACGGAAGTGGTGATGCCGGAGGAATGCCAGTCCATGCCCATGACGCTGCCGAAGGCCTGGAACCAGAAGGGGTCGCTCAGGCGGGTCAGAAATTCGTTGTGGCCATAGTGAAGGAGAATGCTCTCGGTTATGGCGGTGCCGAGGGCGGTCATGCGCGCCGCGAGCCAGAGCGGCACGTGGCCGCCGTGGAGAGGCAGATCCGCAACTCCGGAGCGCTTCACAACTCCATTGAAGCACTCGCGTGCGAGATAAGGATGTACTATTCCTTTAGGAGATTGCCATGCGACTTTCACGCCTGTTGCGCTGGAGCCTGACTTGTCTGTTCGCGGTTATTCCCGCACACGCGCAGCGAGCCGTTCAGTTCGATGCAGCGACCGTAAAGCAGCTTGCTTCAGTTCGGGGGCCCGGCACTAATTTCCTGCAGGGCGGCCCGGGTACAGCGGATCCGGGGCGTGTGACGATTCAGAAGGCTTCGCTGCTCGACATGCTCACGAAAGCGTTCCACGTCGACTATGACAACGTCGCTGGTCCCGATTGGATACGCGGTATTGGCGGGCCGCGATACACCTTCACGGCGACGATGCCAAAGGACACGAGTAAACATGATTTCGATCTCATGTTTCAGAACTTTCTGGCAGAACAATTCAAAATCACGTTTCATCACGAGCCCAAATTGTTCCCGGCATACGATCTGGTGGTGGCGCCAGGCGGGACCCGGCTGAAGGCCTCTGCGGATCAGAGCGCCCCGACTGCACCCGACAGCCACTTTGGAATTCCGGAACTGGATGCCGACGGTTTTGCGATTCTTCCACCCGGGCGTGGATCTACGGTGGCAAGCGGCAGCAAAGGGATGCACGCTATATTTCAGCAGTACTCGATCCCTGAATTCGCAGAGTATCTGCGCCTCTTCGTGACGCCCCAGGGCGAGCGGCGTCATTATGTGGTCGATAAAACCGGCATCGCAGGCAGATACGACATCCGGTTGAAGTTTGACAATCGGGATAGTGTGATCAGGGTCGGACCCGGTGTTCAGGCAGCCTTGCCAGCCCAGGACCCCCTAAGTCCGGGGAGCGGGTTGCCGACTATCTTCAAGGCGCTGGAACAACAATTGGGCTTGAGGCTGGTGAAAACGAAAGACATTCGGGTGGATACAATCGTCATCGATCACGCCGACCGACTGCCCGTTGGTAATTGATCGGGAATGGGCAAGTCCATTGAAGCACCGATCAAAAAGTTTTAAGAATAATTTTTCCCGAGACCTATTCAAATTTGCGTGCAGGACGATACGTCATCTATATGACAGAAACTGAATCCCCTGCGTGGCTGCGGCACGAGTTCCGAACGCCGGTGAACCACATCGTGGGGTACACCGAACTGCTGATGGATGAGGCGAAGGAGCGGCGGCTGGAGCCGTTCGTTCCGGCCTTCGATCGGATTCTGGCCGGCGGACGGAAGGCGCTGGCGTCGATTGAAAAGGCGTTTCGCGAAGGCGCGGAGGAACATGGTTGGGAGAGCGATGATTTCCGGCGGAGCTTGCGGGGGACGGCGCTGCAGATGTCGGAGGCGCTGGAGGCGATTGACGATCAGTTGAACGAAGGACATCGGGAGACGATGGCGGATCTCGCTGCGATTGGAGGAGCCCTGCGGAAGCTGGCGGATCTCAGCGGGATATCGGTGGGCGCCGTTGCGCCCGCGACCGCGCCGGGGCGGCGGACATCCACGCTGGCGCATGCGGCGTCGCGCGGCGGCGGAAAAATTCTGATTGCGGATGATGACGACGCCAATCGCGATCTGCTGCGGCGTCGGCTGGTGTGCGAGGGACATGACGTGGTGGAGGCGCGCAGCGGGCTGGAAGTTCTTGCGCTCCTGAAAGAAACGGCATGCGATCTGGTGCTGCTCGACATCCTGATGCCGGATCTCGACGGATTTCAGACGCTGGCGAGGATGAAGCAGGATCACGAGCTGCGCGAACTGCCCGTGATCATGATTTCGGCGCTCGACGAACTGCAGAGCGTGGTGCGGTGTATCGAGATGGGGGCGGTGGATTATCTGCCGAAGCCGTTCAATCGCGTGCTGCTTCGGGCGCGGATTGGAGC
>CAZPZE010000422.1:0-2920 GCA_964590625.1 uncultured Solibacteraceae bacterium | reverse complement strand
GGGCCGTTGGTGTGGTTGGCCAACAGGGCTGTGTGCCAGAGGGGTTTGCCGGTGGCGGCGTCGAAGGCGATGAAGTGCTGGGCTCCGTCGCCGCCGAAGAGGAGACCTCCGGCGGTGGAGAGAAGGCCCTGAGCTCCGCCTCCTGCGTGGAACCATTTCATTTCGCCGGTGTGGTAGTCGATGGCTCGAATGCCGCTCTTGCCCCCGCCTGCTCCGGCGCCGCCGGTGAAGCCGTAGCCTTCGGGGCGTTCATCGGTGTCGGTGAGGTAGCTCATGCTGAGGCCTTCGGAAGTGCCGACGTAGAAGAGTCCGGTCTGCGGACTGAAGCTGGGCGGTTGCCAGTTGGTGGCGGAGCCGGGGCCGACGAGAACGCCGTCGACCGAAGGATCTTTCTTCGGGTTCGGGATCGGCTGGCCGTTGGCGGCGACGCCCTTTGACCAGGTCACGTATTCGGGATCGACCAGAGTTTTCGTCAGCAGGTTCTTGCCGTTGGTGCGGTCGAGAACGAAGAAGTAGCCGTTGCGCGTGCCCTGAATCAGCATCTTGCGGGGTTGTCCGTTCCATGTTCCGTCGACGAGGACCGCGGCCTGTGTGCTGTCCCAATCGTGTGTGTCATGCGGTGAGCTCTGGAAATACCAGACCATTTTTCCGGTATCAGGATTCAGCGCGACGACGGAGCAGGTGAAGAGATTGTCGCCTTTGCGGCTCTGCGCGGCGCCGACCGGATTGGGATTGCCGGTGGGAACGTAGACGAGATTTAATTCGGGATCGTAAGAAGGTGGCTGCCACGTCATGCCGCCGCCGTGCTGGCGCGCGTAATCATCAGGCCAGCTGTCATAGCCGACTTCGCCGGGGTTGCGCGGTGCGGTGTACCAGGTCCACTGGAGATCGCCGGTTTCGGGATCGAGCGATTTGAGGAAACCGCCGACGTCGAGATTGTCGCCGCCGGTGCCGACGATGACATGATTGCCGATGATGAGAGGCGCGTTCGTGGAGAAGTAGCCGAGCTTGACGTCCGCGATTTGCTTGTGCCATCGCTCTTTGCCGGTAGCGGCTTCGAGAGAGACGACGTAGTTATCGGCGGTCTCCATGAAGAGCCAGTTGCCGTACATGCCGAAGCCGCGTTCGCCGTCGTGGTGGCCGCCGTAGGAGTTCCAGTAATAGTGCCAGATTTCGCGGCCGGTGCGGGCGTCGATTGCCCACGCGTGATCCGGCATGGTGGCGTAGAGGACGCCGTTCACGAGCAGCGCGGCGCATTTGAACGTGGTGTTGTCGACGTTGAGGTAGATGGGCTCGCCGTTCTTGTGCTCGCCGCCGACGTTCGGTCCGTCGGTAGAGCGGTTGGCTTTGTAGGTCCAGGCGAGGGTGAGGGTGGCGACGTTCGACTTGTTGATCTGATCGAGAGTGCTGTAGCGCTTCGCGGTGTAATCGCCGTTGTAGGTGGGCCAGGAATCCGCGGGCGGATGAAGAAGCATGTTCTTATCGACGCCCTGCGCGGAGAGGCCGGCGGGAAGTGCGATCAGCGCGATGGCGAGAGCAAGGGAAGTGTTGGTCAGGGTTTTCATGGTGTGTCCTTACTTCAGAGTGCGCAGATACGCGGCGAGATTGTGGATGTCGTCGTCGGTGTATTTGAACTGAAGATCGACGTGAGCCTGGAGCGGATTGTGCGTTTCGTATTTCGGCCAGTCGCCATCGCGGAGGAAGGAGCGGAGGGAGCCGTCGGCGAGGCGGATGGTGATCTGCCAGTCGTCGATGGAGGCGGGATAGCCGTCGATGACTTCGCCGGATTTGAGCGTGACCTTCGCGGTGACGGCGTTGGGGGAAGGCGATCCGCCGCGGCCTCTGCCACCGCGGCCGCCGCGTCCACCGCCGCCGCCGGAGACGATCATGCTTTGCAGCGTGGGAGCGTCGTCATTGGCTTTGGTATCGATGCCTTTGAGATCGCCGGTGACGGAGTGGCAGGTGTTGCACTTGCCGACAGGGCCGTTGAAGAAGGCTTCGCCTGCTTTGGCATCGCCGGAGAAGACGTTGAGACGAACGTAGGTTCCGCGCTCGGCTGCGGCGGCGATCTGGCGGTGGAGCCAGGCGGCGATATCGATGGCGTCCTGTTCGGGCATGTCGAACTTCGGCATGTTCTTTTCGGGGCGACCGAATTTGAGGAACTCGGCGATTTCGTGTCCGCCGGTGCCGAGGTCATCGAGCACGAGTTCGGAGCGGATGAGATCGACCGTGGTTTTGGTTTTGCTGCCGCCGCGGGCGTTGGCGCCATGGCAGGACGCGCACTTATCGGCGAAGAGTTTGGCGCCGCGATCGATGGAAGCCTGGTCCATGTTGCGGCTTTGGGCGATGTCGACGGATTGGGGGCCGGATGGGCCGCGGCCTCCACGGCCACCGCGTCCCTGGGCGCAGAGCGGGAGGGCGGTGAGGCAGAGAATCGCGCAGGCGAAATAGTTCGAGAGACGCATTAAGTTCTCCAGCAATGAGGGTGCAAATGGAGACGATACGCTGTTCGATTCAGAGTGTCAAGAGGGGATTGGGGGATTCAGGACAGCGCGGTCTGTTGGAGGGCCGGGCCGGCGCGGGTCAGGTGGGCCGCCCTCCTATTTCTTCAGGATGCCGTGTGCGAACGTTTCGCAGATTTCCCGGAGCAGGCGATCTTCGTCGAGAGATTCGACCTGGCGGCCGCCGAAGAGTTCGAACGTCATGACGGAGCCGAGGAGCGAGGCGAGGAAGGTGGCGGAGGCGGCTTCGATATCGAGATTGGGGCGGAACTCACCGGATTCGGCGCGGGTGCGGAGGAACTGGGCGAAGAGCTCGCGTCCCTGGACGATGAAGGTGGAGTAGTAGAGGGCGGCGACGCTGGAATCGTTCAGGGCTTCGCCGAGGAGCTTGCGCAGGAACGGCATGCGCTTGTGGTACT
>CAZPZE010000421.1:0-13867 GCA_964590625.1 uncultured Solibacteraceae bacterium | reverse complement strand
GCCTCAGCGAGCGCTGAACCGCACAGCGAGCCATTCATCGCCGCATGATGTTCGAAACCATTCCTGCAGATATACCGCATCAGCTTCTGCAACTGTGGCACCTCCACAACCGCGCGATTTCCGAATGTCACAAGCGAATCGTCCGTAAAACGCCCTTCCCCCACATAAGCGCGGATACTCCCATTCACATCATCCGTGCTGACTCGCGCAAACGTGACCGGCCCCGCCGGCGTGCGCCCCGCAAGCGCTCCGTGGGTATTCTGTTCCCCCAGGGTGGTCCCCAATATGGGCGCCGTTCCAATCACAATATCCGGCGTGAAACTCTTCGCCCAGTTCCCACAGTGGAAGAACACGCATTTGTCGGAATCGCTGCCGTAGTTGTTGTTCCAGTCGACCAGAGCACTCGGACGTCCCGATGCGAGCTGCAGCGCAAACATCGCCACCACGCCCGCGATATCCACCTCGCACGCGCTCGGCATCAGGCGCTCACTCATCATGCTCATGATGGTGCACACATTGACGCCGTAGTTCTGCTGCATCGAACTCCAGCACTGAATCGCCGTCGCGTCGAGGTCGTTCTGATCCATCCAGTCCAGCAGTACGATTCCCAGCTTCGCCATCCGCACCAGCGCCTCGGATGGCGTCTTCGTCGCATCCGCATACCCGGTGATCTCTGCGATTTTCTGCCGCACGCGCGCATCGTCATCGCCGATCTTCGCCGCGCGCCCGAACACATCGGAAAGGTCCATCGTGCTGATCGTGATGCCGGAACCCTGCAACAGCTTCTCGCTGTATCGCGTCGTATTGAATGCATTCGGACGCGCCCCCACAGCCCCAATCCGCGCCCGCCTTAACCCGCGAACCACTCTGCATTGCGAAAGAAATCCGCGAAAATCGGCGCGGAAATCGTCCGTGAGCGGATGAACCGTATGCAGCGCCGTCAGACTGAACGCAATCCCATACTGACGCAGGTTGTTGCACACGGAAATTTTTCCGCAAAACGCATCCCGCCGCCGCTCCACCGAAAATTGATCCAGATCGTCCGGATAAGCCTGAACGAGCACGGGCACGTTCAGTTCCGCCATCTTCAGCGTGTCCGCCACGCCCTTCTCGTCGCCGAAATTCGGCAGACACACCAGCACGCCGTCGATTCGCTGCCGGTTCGCCGCGAAAAGCTCCGCACACTCCTTCGCGTGCGCCCACGTCTCTACCGCCCCCAGTTTCGTCGCCTGCTCGTCCAGCATCACTGCGTCGACGTCGAACTCCGCGAAGAGCTTCACCAAATCCCGGCGCGCTTCCGAAATCAGAACATCCGGGAAAAAGTCCCGGTTGCCTACCAGCACTGCAATCGTCATCTTCGGCATCTTATTCGGACCCTCCGGATTCGCTACTGCTTCTTCTCGAAATTGCTGAACTCGTCTGCATTCGCCGCCGTAACAAGCTCACAATCGATCGATTGCTTCTCCGGCTGTCCGGTCGACCCTGTTTTCAAAAACTGATTCGCCTGATCCACCGCCATCCGCGCAATCTTCACCGCAGGCTGCAGAACAGTAGCGGCCATCTCGCCGCTCTTAACGGAAGCGATCGCATCGGGACTTCCATCGAGTCCCACAACAACCACCTTTCCGAGTCCCGCCGCCTTTAGCGCCGCTACTGCGCCGAGCGCCATCGTGTCATTGCCTGCGATCACACCTTTAATATCGTGATGCGATTGCAGCATCGTCTCCACCTTCTGGAATGCTTCCGTCTGGCTCCAGTTTGCGCTCTGCTGCCCAACCATTTTCAGCCCGTCATACTTATCCAGCACATCGTGATACCCGCGCGTTCTCACGCCCGCATTCGTATCCGATTCACGCCCCAGAAGCTCGATGTAATTGCCTTTCTCCCCAAGCCGTTTGACGAACTCCTGCGCGCCCAGCGTCGCCCCCTGATAGTTGTTCGACACGATCTGCGACGCGGCCACGCCCTGCTCGTTGATCTCTCGATCGATCAGAAACGATGGCACACCCGCCCCCTTGGCGCGCCTCAGAGCCGCGACCGAAGCGTCCGCCCCCGCATTATCCAGAATGATGGCACTCGCTTTGTTCGCGATGGCGGAATCGATGAGCTGATCCTGTTTGTGGGCGTCATCGTCATGGGCGTTGATCGAAACGTCATAACCCAGTTCGCGCGCTCGCGCCGCCGCCGCTTCCGCCTCTGCCTTGAAGAACGGATTGTCATTGGACGGCGTAATGATAGCGATCAGCTTTTTCCCTTCCGGCGCGGAAGACTTCGCGCATCCTCCCAGTCCGCAGGCGGCCGCTATCGCAAAAACAAGCAGAACACACGTTTTCTTCATCGAATCAACTCCTCAGCAGCGCTGCAGCACGCCGCGAATACCGCTGCTGCATCTGATCCAGAATCACCGCCATCACGATCACCAGACCTTTAATCACGATCTGCCAGAACTCGGAAACTCCCAGCAGCACAAGACCGTCCGCCAGCGCTCCAATCACAAACGCGCCGATGATCGTGCCGCCGATGCTGCCGCGTCCACCCATCAGCGATGTTCCGCCCAGTACCACCGCCGCAATAGCATTGAGTTCGAACGTTTCGCCGGTCGCCGGATGCGCCGCCACCAATTGCGACGCGATGATCAGTCCCACCATCGCCGCGCAGATTCCGGAAATCACGTAAACCGCGAATTGAATCCGCGGCACTCGAACACCGGATAATTTCGCCGCCCGCGTATTTCCGCCCACTGCGTAAACCCGCCGCCCGAACGGCGTCTTCGCCGCGAGAAACGCTCCCGCGGCGGCGAAGAGAATCATCAGCCAGATCGGCGTCGGGATCCCCAATACGGATCCATCGCCCACCCACCCAAATCCCGTATTCCCGAGATCCGGTTTGCCGTCCAGATCGGGGAAAGTTGCGCCAGCCGAGAGCAGCAGCGCCGCGCCTCGCGCCACGTACAAAGTGCCGAGCGTTGCGATGAACGGCGCCACCTGCAGCACCGAAACCAGCGCGCCGTTAATCGCTCCCACCAGCGCGCCCGCCGCCAGCGCGATCGCCACCACAAGCCACACCTGGAAATAAACCACCACGCCAAGGCTATGCAGCACAAGCCCGTCATGGATCAAACCCCCGGCCACCATCCCCGCCAGGCCCGCGACCGAGCCCACCGAAAGATCGATGCCCCCGCTCAGAATAACGAACGTCATCCCGACCGCCAGAATCGCGTTAATCGCCACATGCTTCACCAGGATCGTCAGGTTCGCGGCCGTCAGAAACGCCGGCGACATCATCGAAAACACCGCCACCAGCACAAACAGAACAATCAGCGCGCGAAGCCGGAAAAGCAAAGCCGCGGGTGAACTCCCGCGTGCCTTCGTGCCCATCGGAATCAGCGGATTGGTGGTTTGTGCGGTTGCCATGGTCTCAGTCCGCTCGTGCTCCAGAATGCGCCGCCGCGCGAGCCAGCGCGTCTGATGTTGCTTCGGATGCTGTGAATTCGCCGGTCACCGACCCTCTCGACATCACCAGAATCCGGCTCGCGACCTGCCGGATCTCGTCGAGTTCGGACGACACATACACAATCCCCATACCGGACGCAGCCAGCCGCTGCACCAGCGCATGAATCTCCTGCTTCGCGCCCACGTCCACGCCGCGCGTCGGCTCATCCATCAGCAACACACGCGGCGACGTCAGCAGACACCGCGCAATCACCACCTTCTGCTGATTTCCGCCACTGAGCGATCCGATGTTGTGATCGAGCCCCGCCGTCTTGATCCGAAGCTCCGTCACCAGGCGCGCCGTGCCGTGCCGCTCCTTCGCATCCGAAAGCCACGCCGACTGAACGAACTCCCCCAGACTCGCCAGCGTCATATTCTGCAGGACCGAAAGACTCTGCACCAGCCCCGCAGCCTGCCTGTCTTCAGGCACCATCGCGAGTCCGGCCGCGATTCTTTCCGCTGTATCGCAATCGCCCAATAGCCTGGACTCCAGCCACACACTGCCGCGGGCTTCCGGATGCAATCCCATCAGCGACTCCAGCAATTCCGTTCGCCCCGCCCCCATCAGGCCGTATATCCCGAGGACCTCACCCGCGTGAACGCACAGCGAAACATCGCGCAGCGGCGTCCGGCCGGAACTCACAAATTGCAGCGACTCCGCCCGCAGCACTTCCTTGCCGGCTTCGGTCTCAGCCGGCCCGCGTATCGCGGCGACCGGACGTCCCGTCATTCTCTCCACAATCCACTTCGTATCCACGCCGCTCGCCGGCGCTTCCGCCACCAGCCGCCCGTCACGCAGTACGGAAACCGAATCCGCGATCGTGAGCAGTTCATCCAGCCGATGCGAGATATAGACAATCGCGACACCCCGCGCCCGAAGATCGCGAATAATCCGGAACAGAACCTCGATCTCCGCCGCGCTCAACGCGGAAGTCGGCTCGTCCATCATCAGCACCTGAACGTTGCGTTCCAGCGCTTTCGCAATTTCCACGATTTGCTGCTGCCCCAGCGGAAGCTCGCCGGTCAATGCGGCCGCGTCGATATCCTGACCGAGCAGCGCAATCAGTTCCCGCGCCCTCGCCTCCTGACGCACCCCGTCCACCATCCCATTCGACGTAAGTTCCCGCGCAAGAAAAATATTCTCCGCCACGCTCAGATTCGGACACAGATTCAGCTCCTGGTGAATGATCCCGATCCCGTGCGCGTCCGCCTCGCGAACCGACCGTATCTGAATCTCGCGTCCTTCGAACAACAGCATTCCGCTCGTGGGCTGCTCGATCCCGCTCAGAATTTTCACCAGCGTGGATTTCCCGGCGCCATTTTCCCCGATCAGAGCCGAAACCGTGCCTCGCCGCAGCTGGAAATCCACGTTGTCGAGCGCCAGCGTCCCCGGATACTGCTTGCAGACACCTCGCGCCTCGAGCACAACAGCATTCGCTGTCATCGCGCGGCTCCGTCATCCTTCAATTGCACTGGAATCACTCCGCGAATCGCAGGCCCGCCGGAGCCGATATCGTCTCCGCCAAACGCGCCCACGAATTCCACGGTATGTCCCACCAGCGCTTTCGGATTGACCCTGCCAATCACCGTCTTCAGCACGCGATCATTCAACGCATTATTCGCATCCGCGAACGCGATCTGATTGGCGAAATCGTTGAACTGAATAACGTTGGTTGAATCGCGCAGCGCCGATCCCCGAATCACCGGCCCCACCTGAATGGAAACGTCCGCTTTCTTATCAAACGGCGCCACGTCCACCAGCAGCAGTCCGTTCCGCGACGTCATATCCGCCTTCAGCACACGCCCCATCCCCTTCACCGCGAAATACCAGGCACCCGCGCCCTCGCGATGCCCGTATTTCTGCCCCGCCGCGTCCGGCGACGCCGCCAGCGCATCCAGCAGCGTACGCGCATCCGTCGCGGACTTGAGAACAGCCGGAATCAGTTTCGCGTCCCATTCCGAATTCACATAGGCCGCGGGGTTGCGTCCCGCGTCCTCGGCCCCCAAACTCGATTTCGCCGAATCGTCGTCATGGATCGGCCGAACAGTCCACGGCACACACCCGCTGAGTACTGCCAGAAGCGCGACTGTGGCCAGAATCTTCATGACCTGGCTTTCGCCACCCGGCGAGCCATTTCCACACTCTCGCCGACTTTCCCTCGCGTCCGCGAACTCTCCATCGCGAGCAGTTGCTGCGCCGTCACCAGATCCGTGATCAGCACGTTGATCATCTTCCCGGTCAGCGCGCCGTGAATCGCCAGCGCTTTCCGCCGCCCGCCCGCCACGCCAACTACCCGCGGCGTTTTCCGAAGCTGGTCCAGCTCAATGCTGATCACCCGATCGTTCAGTTCCGTGATCACCGGATTGCCCGATTGATCGAAGAACCGCAGACAAATGTCTCCCACCGCACCTTTCGCGCCAAGGCGCCCGATTTCCTGCGGCGAAAATACATTGCCGCTCGACGCCAGCGCCCGCGAGGGTTCCGTCGCGCCAATCCCCACAATCGCCAGCGTGATGGATGGAATAATCGCCATCGCCTCGCGCACGAAGCGGTCTTTCATCAAAACCTTTTTCGCTTCCGCCGATCCCACCACGCCCGGCGCAGGCAGCAGCACCGCGCTGCCTCCCAGCAAATCCGCCAGCCGCCTTGTGACCTGCGTTGCGTGCACTTCCGCGCTCGGATTCCCCACGCCGCCGAGAATCTGCACCACCCGCGTCTCCCGCCCACGCTGGCTCGGATGCATCGCGTTCACCATCTCGAGCAGCGCTTTGCTCCACGACGAAATCCCGATTACATCATCCGGCCGCAGTGTCGTTTCCAGATAAAACGCCGCAGCCGCGCCCAGATCGCGCGCAATCTGATCCTCATCCTCCAGACAATCGACGACGATCGCTTCGTCCAGGCCATATCGCGTCTGCAGCGCGTCTTCCACGTCCGTATGCGTCCCGGATGGCAGACTCACCGTGACTCGCACAATCCCTTCCTGCTCCGCCCGCTTCAGCACGCGCGAAACCGTCGATTGATGGATCTTCAGCCGCTCGCAGATTTCCATCTGGCGCAGGCCCTGCGTGTGATACATCCGCGCCACCTTCGCCATCAATCGCAGTTCGTCAATCCTTGCCATAACTTCCTTTGGATAATGCCCTCGAGAGCGCGTCCCGCCAGCCGGCCAGAAGAGCTTCGCGCCGCGCCGCGCCGGGCCCCGGTTCGAATCGTTCCGTCTCGCGCGGCAGCGCTGCGAGTTCTTCCATTGACGACCAGAATCCCGTCGCCAGCCCGGCCAGCCACGCCGCGCCGCGCGCCGAAAGATCGGCAGACGAAGTGCGAACCACCGGACAGCCCAGCATATCGGCCTGGAACTGCATCAACAGATCATTCCGGCTCGCGCCGCCGTCTGCCATCAATACGGGTAGCGGAATCCCCGTATCCTTCCGCATCGCGTCCAGTACATCATGCACCTGGAATGCAATCGATTCGATCGTCGCCCGCGCCACATGCGCGGAGGTCGATCCGCGCGTCAGCCCGAAAATGAGACCGCGCGCCTCGGCGTCCCAATGCGGCGCGCCTAATCCCGCGAACGCCGGCACCATGTAGATACCGCCGGAATCCTCCACGCTCGCCGCGAGCGCCGCCGTACTTTGCACCGGATCAGGCAGGCCCAAAAATCCGCCCAGCCACTGCACCGCGCCGCCGGTATTCGTAATGTTGCCTTCGAGCGCGTACTGCACTTTCTCTCCAATGCCCCAGGCAATGGTCGACGAAAGCCCATACTGCGACACCACCGATCTCTCCGTCAGCGTCATCAGCGACGATCCGGTCCCGTACGTTGCTTTCGCTGTCCCGGGAGCAAACGCCGCGTGTGCAAACAGCGCGGCGTGCGAATCGCCGATCATGCTGGCAATCGGAATCCCCGGCGGCAGCGCGCCGCGCCCGCTCGTGAGCCCGAATACTCGGCTCGAGGGCCGCACTTCCGGCAGGCAGGCCTCAGGCACATCGAAAATCTCCATCAATGCCGGGTCCCACGCCGCATCCCGCAGCCCCAGCAGCTGCGTCCGCGACGCATTGCTCA
This sequence comes from uncultured Solibacteraceae bacterium, assembly GCA_964590625.1. GTDB lineage: Bacteria > Acidobacteriota > Terriglobia > Bryobacterales > Bryobacteraceae > BOG-234. The sequence goes on along the minus strand of CAZPZE010000421.1, from coordinate 6,306 downwards.
CATCTGTCGCATGCACCGTGCCGCCGGTCAGATTCCACAACAGCCAGCTATCCACATTCCCCGCGCACAACTCGCCCGCCGTCGCGCGTCGCCTCGCATCCATGCTCTCGCTCAGCAGCCACGCGATCTTCGATGCCGAAAACAAAGGATCCACCGTGAGCCCCGAACTGGTACGAATCAATTCCTCCAGTCCCCGCTCCCGCAGATGCTCACAGAATGGCGCCGTCCGCCGGCACTGCCAGATCACGCACGGCCCCAGCGGCTCACCCGTCTTCCGGTCCCACACCAGCGCCGATTCCCGTTGATTGCTGATTCCGATCGCCACAATTTCCGCGCCGCCCGCCTGCGCCATGCAGTCGCCGATCGCCAGCATCACCGATTCCAGCAGCGCGCGCGGATCCTGCTCCACCCATCCCGGCGCCGGATACGAAATCGCAACCGGCCTCGATGCCGACGCGACCACTGCGCCCGAGTGCGCCACCAGCAGCGCCTTCGTGTTGGTCGTTCCCTGATCAACGGCCAGAACGAATTGCCCGCGCGCCACCAGCGCTCTCCTTCAGCAGTTCCAGCGTGGATTGTCGAATCCGTTCCGCCGTCAATCCGAAATATTCGAACAGAAACGCGGCCGATCCTGTCGGCGCAAACTGATCCGGAATCCCCAGAATCCGCATACGTGTCGGGCACGTGGTCGCGACCACCTCCGCCACCGCGCCTCCCAGGCCGCCGACCGTCGTGTGTTCTTCAATCGTGACGATCGGACCCGCTTCCGCCGCTTCGAGGATCGCTTCACGGTCCAGCGGCCGCACCGTCGACATATTCACGACCGCTGCGCTCACACCTTCCCCGGCCAGTAATTGCGCCGCATCGAGCGCACGGCAAACCATCGTTCCGTTCGCGATCAGCGTCACGTCGCGCCCTGCGCGCAACCGCACCGCGCGCCCAATCTGAAATTGGTAATTCGCCGGCATCACATCCGGCACCGGCATCCGGCTGAGTCGCAGAAACATCGGACCCTCGTAATCCGCCGCCACCCGCAACGCCTGCGACGTCTCTGTCGGATCCGCCGGAACAATCACTGTCATGTTTCCGATCGCCCGCGTCCACGCCAGATCCTCGATCGAATGATGCGTCGGCCCCAGTTCCCCATACGCCACTCCGCTCGACATGCCGCAGAGCTTCACGTTTGACCGACTATACCCCAGATCGACCTTCACCTGTTCGAGCGCCCGGCCCGTCAGGAAGCACGAAGCGCCGCACACGAACGGAATCAGTCCGCCATTGGCGAGGCCCGTCGCGACCCCAACCATGTTTTGCTCCGCAATTCCCACATTCACCAGCCGCTCCGGAAAACGCTTGCGGAATCCCTTCAGATTCGATGACCCGACCGAGTCATTGCACACCGCGACAACCCTCGGATCTGCCCCCGCCATTTCCGCCAGCGTTTCCGCAAACGCCACGCGGCAGTCATGCAGCCCGCTCATTCTTCGCCTTCCGCGAGTTCATCCAGAGCCAGTCCGATCTCCGTCTCCGTAGGAACCCGATGATGCCACTCTGCCCGGTTCTCCATAAACGAAACCCCGCGCCCCTTCATCGTATGCGCGATCACGCAACTCGGGCGCCCCGGCTCGAACGGCACGGCGCGCAGCGTCTCCGCCAGTTCGCCGATGTTGTGACCATCGACCTCCCGCACCGACCACCCAAAAGATCGCCATCGCTCCGCGAGCGGCTCCATCGTAATTGTGTTCTCCGTGCTGTCGCCCTGCTGCAGGCGATTACGATCCACGATCACCGTCAGATTGTCGAGCCCGAACTGATTCGCCGCCATCGCGGCTTCCCAGTTGCTGCCTTCCTGCAGTTCTCCGTCACCCGTGAGAACGAATGTCCGCCACGCCGCGCCGGTAATCTTCGCCGCTTTCGCGCAACCCACGCCAATCGGTAGTCCGTGCCCCAGCGGCCCCGTGTTCGCTTCGATGCCAGGCAGCTTGTTCCTGTCCGGATGTCCGTTCAGCATGGACAGCGGCTTCATATAGGTGGCAAGCTGCTCGGCCCGAAAGAATCCCGCCTCCGCCAGAACCGAGTAGAGCAGGGCAGAGCAGTGCCCCTTGCTCATAATGAACCGGTCGCGATCGGGTGCCTTCGGCTCCGCCGGATCGATCTGAAGCACATCGAAATACAGAACCGTCAGAATATCCGCAGCCGAAAGATCGCCACCCGGATGCCCCATGCGGGCGTCGTAAACCGTCTGCAGGCTCGCTCTCCGGACGCGCCGGGCGATCCGTTCCAGCTCATCCACAGGACGGCGTGAGGTGACCGGCGTATGAGCGCTCTGTAGTGCATTTTTATTCACCACTGAGTCCAGATGCTAGCACCGGCGACGCTCAAAAGTCAATGGATCGAGAATATGGAGATTGACACGATGGGAAAGTGAATGATAATCTTGCTTTTCCAATAAGTGCGCATAGTTGCATAAATATGCAATCTCGGCGAGATCAATAATGTGACGAAGTTTGTCGCCGTGAGGCGAGTATCACGCGAGAATGAATCCTCATAGAGAACGCAAATGTTCCTTGAGGTATTCGCGCGACCGGACGGGAACTGAAGTGGCGAGGAGACGGCGTATGACAAAACGAATTTACGGCTCGGCCCCGGCTCTCTGGGCATTAGCCCTGCTCTTGTTGCTCCTGCCGCTATCCACTCTTGTCCAGTTGAAAGCCCAGCAGTTGCCGGATGGCGTCTCCCGGCCGCGCGTCATCGTGACCACCGATGGCGAGCAGGACGATCTCGCGTCGATGCACAGGTTCATTTTGTACACAAACGATTTGGACGTCGCGGGCATCGTCCAGACCAGTTCCCGATTCCATCATGCCGGAAGCGCTTCCGCGGTGCCGCTGATCCCGGCGGTCACCTGGCTGGGGTCGGACTGGATCCACGCGATCATTCGTAACTATGCGGCAGCCTACGACGTGCTGAAGGCCAATGACCCGCGTTATCCCTCCCCGGATTACCTCCACAGCATCGTGAAGGTAGGCAACATTTCCGATGTCGGCGAGTTCGCGACAAACACGGAAGGCTCAGACTGGATCAGGAAAATCCTGCTCGATAACGATCCGCGGCCCGTCTACATCTCGGTGTGGGGCGGCACCAACGTCGTCGCCGCGGCGCTGCGATCAATTCGGGATCAGTACATCGCGACGCCGCAGTGGGACGCGATACGTCGGAAGGTGTCCGCGAAGGCGTGGGTGATCATCGACCTCGATCAGGATACGACCTACAGGCAGTACATCGCCACCAACTGGCCTGACGTGAACGTCGTGATGAACAATCGGCAGTACGGCGCGTTTGCATACGCCTGGGTAAATGAGGTGCCGGAAGAGCTGAAGTCATACTTCCAGGCCAATTTCCAGGACACAATGATTCGAAAGGGGCCGATTCTCGCGGATTATTCGCTCAGCAACGGCGGACGCAACGGCTTCCAGCCCCACGACTGGTTCTCTGAGGGTGACTCGCCGCAATTCATCCAGCAGTTCCCGGTCGGTCTTTTCGATCTGAACCACTATCAGCCCACCGAGGGTAATTGGGGTGGTCGGTACACCCAGATGGGGCCGCACCTGTGGGGGGACAATCCGTCCTATTTTGGTTCCACAGACCGGCAAACCGCGGATGAGTCCCCATATCGCGGCGCGTCGGATTTTCCGCCCACCATCACGGTGGAATCGGCAGCACGCGGAGTGAACAGGCTCCGGGTAGCCAACGTCGTCAACCTTAAGCCCGGCGATGCCGTTACCATTGGACCGGTCGGAACTGGCAAACGCTATGAGATCACCGAAGTCGGAACGGCCCAGGGAGCGACGGCGAAGTTGACAGTAGCCGCGGCCGCGGGCACCACCAACTTAAAGGTCGACAGCATCGCGGGATTCAAGGCCGGCGATCCTATGACCGTTGGCCTGGGCGCGGATCGGGAAACGCGGACTGTGATGCGGGTTGGCAGCGGCGCGGCCAGTACGATGCTTTCCAGACCAGCCGCCGCCGGAGCCACCAATCTCAAGCTCGTCAGCACCGCGAATCTGGCGGTCGGCGACATGCTCGCGCTCGGCTCTGGAGCCTCTGCTGAAACCGTCAAAGTAGTGACCGCCGGTAAACCGTCCAGCGAATTCGCCATTGCACGTGCGACGACGACCCTCGCGGCCGGATCGACGACTCTCTCGGAAGCTGCGAACGCAGGTGTCGTGGACGTGCTGATTGCCCGCGTGGCGGATTTCCTCAAAGGCCAGACAGTACGCATCGGATCAGGCAACGCTCAGGAAGTGGCTATGTTGGATGTGGTCGGCGTGGGTGGGGGCTCACGGCTCGGTCTTCCATCGCAACCAGGCAGCAGGAATGTGAAGATCTCCAGCACGGCGAACTTCCTCGCCGGAACTCCTGCATGGATTGACGTTGGAACAAATCTGGAGCGTGCTGTGATTTCGACCCATGGACCGAGGTATCCCGCCCAGGGCGCCGATCAGGAAGGTACGCGCGCGGCCGGAGCCACAACTGCAGCGGTCGCGTTGCAGGCGGGCACGAGAAACATCAAGGTTGCGGATATCGCCGGTTTCCTCGTGGGCGCGCCGATCACGATCGACGAAGGCGCGAACGCGGAGTCGGTTCACGTATCTTACGTCGGGACTGTCGGGGCGACAGGAACCGGAATCGACGTCGTCGAGACGTTGGCCAAACCACATGCAGCGAACGTTGCGGTTGCTGCGGCGGGCCTCACATTCATATCCGGCCTCACTAAGAATCATTCGACTGGCGCGCCGATCACGGCCAACGGTGTGGCTTTGACGAGCGGCTTGAGATTTTCTCACGGGTCAGGTTCGGAAATCGCGACCCTCACCCCTGCCGGAACGTTTGCCTTGAAGGTCGCGTCCGTGGCCGGGTTCGCCGCCGGCAGGACGATCGTCATCGATGACGGCGAAGCTGCCGAGCGAGCGACGATTGCCTCTGTTGGAACGGAGGGCCTCGGCGGCACCGGCATCACCCTTGTTTCGCCTACGACTCGCGCGCACTACGGGCCTGCGGCGGTGGAGCAAGTCACCGCGCAGAGTGGAGCACTCGACATCCGCCTCACCAACGTTCCTGTCCCTGAACGCACAGCGCCAGCCGGTCCCGGTCGCGGCGGAAACGCACCGTTCGGCGGCGGCCGGGGAGGATTTGGCGGAGGAGGACGGGGGAGAGGACCTTCGGCGCCTCCAGTGAGCCTCGATCCAATCAGCGTCGGCGATCGCCTCACAGTCGACGAAGGTGCGAATGCCGAAGAGGTGACGGTCACGTCGGTGGGAACTTCGGGGAGCACTGGAACTGGCATATCCTTTACGCCAGCCCTCCGAAAGGATCACAACGGTAACGTTGCCATCCGTGTGGAAGGGAGTGGGGTCACGGTCTCGCCGGCTACGAAATGGGCTCATGCCGCCGGTGATTCGGCTATCAGCACGGGCTCTGGCATCACGTTGTCCGCCGCAATCTCGAAGGCCCATGCTGTGGGTGTCGAAACGCGGAGTTTGGGCTCTGGCCTCGTTCTGACACGTCCGCTGGACGCGTCCGTCGCTGAGGGAACCCAGGTCGCGAGCAGAATGAACGCGTATTACCCTCAGGCACGATGGACCGCCGCAATTCAGAACGACTTCGCCGCGCGCGCGGATTGGCAACTGAAGCCCTACGCCCAGGCGAACCACCCGCCCATAGTGTCCGTGACATCGAGAACGGCCAAGTCAGCCCCCGGGCAGGTCGTGGCCCTTCGAGGTACAGCCACCGATCCGGACGGCAATCAGCTCAAGTACAAATGGTGGCAGTACCGTGAGGCGGGCACCTACCGGGGGGCTGTCGTGCTCTCCCGAGCGGACACCCCCAACGCCACGCTCACGGTGCCTCAAGACGCTCGGCCCGGTGACACGATCCATCTTATTCTTGAGGTCGAGGACTCAGGCGTGCCGCCCCTCACACGGTATCAACGGGTCATCGTCACCGTGGGAAACAACAGTCGGTCATCACGTTAGCTATCGATATGGAGAGGCAAGAATGCGTTACACTCGCGTCCTGATGTGTACATTTACTGCTCTGTTCGCCGCCACATTTTGCTCGGCGCAGCAGCGAAGAAACACCGCTAAGCCGCGTATCGTTATCACGGCCGATCCCGAACTCGATGACAACAACACACTCATCCGCGCGATACTCTACAGCACGGACTTTCAGATCGAAGGACTCGTCTACGCCAGCAGCGGTGTTCACTGGAAGGGCGACGGCAAAGGCACCACCCAGTACATCCCC
>CAZPZE010000420.1:0-2164 GCA_964590625.1 uncultured Solibacteraceae bacterium | reverse complement strand
AAGGCGAGCGCCGCCGTTAATACCGCCAGTAAACAATAACGCATGATGAATCCCTTCAGATGAAATCGGTCTTTCGCGATTGCAGATAGAACGTCAGCAAGAGCGCGGCAGCAATTAGCCCCAGCTCTCCCGCCACAATCCACAGCAACTGCGAGTTCCACACCGCCACGTTGCCTTTCGCGAGGTCCATCATTCCCGGCGTGCGCGCGATCATGAACCACACGAGCCAGTAGGACGAATTGCATGCCACCGTCGCCGCGATCGCCCAGCCTTCCGTTTCGCCCACCAGCGCGCAGCCCGTGATCAGCGCAAAGCCGATGAACGGCAGCAACAGCACGATCACGGCGAACGGGATCGACCCCTTCGGCAGAAAGTCCCGCACCTCAATAAGGGCGACAGTCGCCGCCAGCAGCATGAGCCAGGGCGTCAGAAACATCCCGACCGACGAGAGCAGCTTGGCCGCCGTATACTCCCGCACCGAAATGGGCAGGCTCATGATGAAAGGCAGGGTCTGCTTCTTGCGCTCGTTGACGATCGCCGACATCGGCAGCATGCAGCCGATGATCACCAGCGCCGTGAAAATCCAAACCGCGCCGATGGAGCCCGCCACTTCGCCGCCCTTCAGGCACAGGCCCAGCGCGACCACGCCGGCGAGCGTGCTGATCACGATGTGGTTGCGGTAGAGCCGCCAGTCTTTCTTCACCAGATGCCACGTCGCCGAGGGCGTCATGCTTCCACCTCCTCGCGGCTATACTCCACGTTCGCCACGAAAATCTCTTCCAGCGTCATCACTTCGATTGCCTGCACGCGTGCGCCGCGGCTCTCGTATTCGTTCGCGAGCGAGGGCTCGAACGCATTCGCTGTCACGATGGCGAGCCGCCCTTCCTGCCGCACTCCGATAGTTCCGGGCAGCGCCGGCAGCCGCGCGCCCGAAGGCACTTCGAGCCGCAGCCGCCGCCACCGGTCGAGATACGTCTCCTTGTCCATCGAATCGATGATGCGGCCACGGTCGATAAACGTGATGGTGTCGGAAATCTGTTCCACATCCTGCGTGTTGTGCGAGGAGAAGAGACTTGTGCGGCCTTCGTCGCGCATCACGGCGGTCAGCTCGCGCAGAATTTCGTGACGCGCCACGGGGTCGAGCCCGGTCGTCGGCTCATCCAGCACCAGCAGCTTCGGCTTGCGCGCCAGCACGAGCAGAAGCATCGCCTTCGTGCGCTGCCCGTGCGAGAGACCTCTCACCGTCTGTTCCGCCTGCAATCCGAACCGCTGCAGCAGCACCTGCGCATAGGTGCGGTCCCAGCCGGGATATATCGACGCCATGAATCGCAGATGCCAGCCGACCGTCATCCCGTCATAGAGGCGCATGTCTTCCGACGCGAACCCGATGTCCCACTTCGCGGCGATCTGCTCATCCGGCATTCGCCGCCCCAGCACGATTGCTTCACCGCAATCCTGATGCACCAGGCCCATCAGGATGCGGATGGTGGTGGATTTCCCCGCGCCGTTTGGACCGATCAGCCCCATGATCTGCCCCTCCGGCACCTGCAGATGGATCCGATCGAGCGAGAAAAATTTGTACTTCTTTCCGACGCCCCTCAGGTCGATTGCCAGCCCGCTCATACCCGCTCCTTTTCCGCTGCGCGTTCGCTCGCCCTGCGCAGCTTCGCCGCCAGTTCCTCGGGCTCAATGCCGAGCAGCGCCGCGATGCGCGTGGCCTGTTCGAGGTGCTGGGCGAGCTCCTGCTCATGCAGCTTCGCCCCCAATCCCGGCGTCGACGCCACATGCGACCCCCGCCCCTGCTGCGTCACGATCACGCCCTCGCGCTCGAGTTCGAGATAGGCCCGCTTGACCGTGATGACGCTCACTTCGAGATCCACTGCGAGTTGCCGGATGGAAGGAATCGCCTGCCCCTCCGCCCAGTCGCCGACCGCGATTTTGCGCTTGATCTGCTCCATGATCTGGAGGTACATGGGCCGCTTGTCGGACTGGGAGATCTCGAAAACGCCGCTCATGTAGTGTGTATACTCAGTATACACAGACAGCGGCACATGTCCAGCGAAAAATATTGATCGTGAACTTCACCTCATCGAGCCGCGATGCCATCATCATGTTGTGAACTGTCTCCGATGGAGGTCCATCAGGGCGCTGGCGCTCGTTGTGT
>CAZPZE010000419.1:0-5690 GCA_964590625.1 uncultured Solibacteraceae bacterium | reverse complement strand
ACCGAAATCCCACTTCCGAGCTTGTCGTTTTGCAAAGTATCGTCCAGCAGCCGCATCTGAATCATCTTTGCGACGCTCTGCACGAAGTTTCCGTTGCGATCGAACAAAGCGCAAACCAGGCGAACATCGTCGACATTCCTGCCGTCAGCCTTCCGAAAACGAAGCTTCCGCACATCCACACGCGACGTGACCGACAGCCTCGCCTCCGATTCGCTCGCCTTGAAAAACCGCGTATTCACTTCGACTGGAATCTCGTTCATCTCATCCCGCGAGAACAAAGCCTGCGTGACCTCTTCCTTCGCATCCTCCTCCGCGGTCGCCAGATGCGTCGGCGCGTAATAACCACGGCGCGCCTCGACGGAGAAACCAGCCGAATCCTTCAGACTGACCTTCAAAGAATGGAACGCGCCGTCCAGCTTGAGATTCTGCGGCGAAAAGCCGAGGAGATAGAAAACCTCAGGCGCCGCCCCGAGTTCCTTCAGGCCGGTCTCCAGAAAATTGTCATGAAAGGTTCTGCCACCCGTCCCGGACGCCAGGTCATCCAGCGTACCGGAAGTGGCAATGTCTGCCTGGCGGTATAACCTTTCGTTCTGAGCGCCCGTTTCCCTGTTTTCGGCGCTGAAGGTCACAGGGGGGCGGACCCCCTTCACATCCAGACTGTTGATGATCACACCGGACCGGATAGCCAGATCGATCGCCAGGCCCTCATCCTGATACTGATCCTGCAGCAAAATGAAACCGGGTGACGCGAGGATCAGCGTCCGCTGCCCCGGCATTTCAGCCATGCGGCGAACCACTGTCCTGATGTCGACAATCGTCGCGGCCGTCTCCTGACGGCCCTCGAAAAACACCTCCCGCGCCCGCGCCATCACGCTCTGGAGCGCCACATCGTAAGGCGTCTGCGGAAAGCACTTCTCGTAGTCTCCGACCGCCACGCCGATCGCCAGAGCATCGTGAAAGTTCACCATCCGGTCGGCCTGATAAAGACTGATCGAGGGGCATCTTTCCGTCGAAGCGCGTCCCAGCCGGTACGGCGCGAGCTTGAGAATCGTCTTGCTGAGCAGTTCCCGGTCATCCGTAAAATCCAAAGCGATCTGGCCCGAAGTGGTGAAGATGGCGGCCCGGTCAGTCGACTTCAGGCTGGATGCCACGAACTTCTGCGCGGCGGTGCGAATCGCAACCATGTCCGCGAAGTTCGTGTGAAGGTCGTCGAACAGCAAGCCCACGAAGTGATCGGCCGCAACGATCGAAGGCCCCGCGCCTTTCTCCCCCGGCGCCCGCTCCTCTCCCGGAGTGGAAACGCTCGCGATGGTCTTGCCCCCGCCCAATTTCTCAACGGAGAATCCCGAAATAACCTGCGCCTTCCCTTTATCGAAAAGCTGAAAATCTTCCTCGCGAAGTGAACCGACGGCCTTGCCCTTCTTATCGCGCACAATGACCGGAACCTCGATCAGTGTGATCTTCGACTGGAAGACCGGCACATCCTCCTGCGTGCTCACCTCGGGCGCGGGCGCCGCTGCCTGTTGCTCCGGCGCCGCACTCAGCAGAAATGCGAACGTCGCCACCGCAATAAAAAGCGTTTTCGTCATAGTGCGAACGCCCGCGAAAGCCGGCATCAATCCTGTATCACGCACATCGCCTGGTTCCGAATGGAAAACCGCAGCCCCTCGCGGTTCCTGCGCGGCTGTACGAACACGTGCCGGAACGAGCCACACCGGCGGCCTCGAAGATTCATCGGCCTCCTGGCGATCTATGCTATCAAGATTTGCGGCTTTAGACGGGTTTCGCCAGATCGCGATGCGTGACTTTCGTCTGGTACCCCGCCGCCTGCAGATTCTTCTTCACCGCTTCCGCAATCATCACGGACCGGTGGTGTCCCCCCGTGCACCCGAACCCAATCGTCAGATAACTCTTGCCCTCGCGGATGTAATGCGGCATCAGCCACGTCAGCAATTCCGTCACTTTGGCGATAAATTCATCCGTTTGCGGAAACGACCGGATATACTTCGCCACCGACGGATTTTTTCCGCTCTTGTGCTTGAACATCGGGATGTAATTCGGATTCGGCAGAAACCGGACGTCGAAAACCAGGTCGCAATCCGGCGGAACCCCATGCCGGAATCCGAAACTGGTCGTATAAATCAGAATCCGCGATTCGTCGCCTTCGCCCTGGAATTTCTGCTTGATAAACGCCCGCAGCTCGTGGACGTTGAATTTCGACGTATTGATCGTCAGATCGGCCAGCGCGCGAATCGGCGCCAGCATCCGCCGCTCCGCCGCAATGCTCTGCCCAATCGGCAGATCGCCATCCGCCAGCGGATGCGGCCGCCGCGTTTCGCTGAACCGGTGCACGATCGTATCGTCATCGGCTTCGAGAAAAACCAGCCGCGTGTTCACATGTCCGCGAATGGCTTTATAAATCTTCGGAAACTTCCGTAATCCCGCCCCTTCGCGAACATCCACCACCAGCGCCGCATGCCGCGTTGTGGAAGAATCGCGAACCAGATCCGCGAATTTCGGAATCAGACCGACCGGCAGATTATCCACCGAATAATAGCCGAGGTCTTCCAGCGCGCGCAGCACCGAGCCCTTGCCCGAGCCGCTCATTCCGGTGATGATGACGAGCTCGGACGAGGATCGTCGCGCGCGCTTTGTCGCCATATTTTCTATGGCTCAGTTTACTGTACGGAATTTAGTGCACGGCGACGCGCTTCACGTCCCGCGCCCGGGTGCGCTGCCGCACGATCTGCACCCGCACCTTTTCCACCGCCTGATGAATCGCGGTGAAAAGATCGCCGTTCTCCGCCTGGCCAACCACCTCATGCTGTCGCCAGGCGACCGTCACCTCCGCCTGGTTGGAGCCATGCTCGTGGCGGAAAATCACGCGCGCCTGAGCCTCTCCTTTCCCGGTATCCAGAAGTTTCGAAATCTTCCCGAATTCGCCTTCCAGCTCAATGGTCTGAGAGGGGGCCAGTGCCATGTGGCGCCCCGTATACGTGATTTTCATGTCGGTTATTCCCGAACTCGTCGCTGATGCGTCGACGGAATTTTCAGATCCTCGCGGTACTTCGCAACCGTACGTCGAGTGACCTGAATTCCTTCCTGCTGCAGCCTCGCCGTGATTTGATCGTCGGTCAGCGGGCGCTTCGGATCTTCCTCCTCAATCATCTTACGGACTTTTCGCTTCAGCAAAAGAAGAGGAGTATCGCCGCCCTGCGGGCCCTGCACGGCTTCGGAAAAGAAATAACGCAGTTCGTAGACGCCATGCGGCGTATCCGCGTATTTGTTGGCAACCGCGCGGCTCACCGTGGAAGGATGCACTCCCACTTCCTCCGCCACGTCCTTGATCATCATCGGCTTCAGCTGATCGATTCCGTGAAGCAGAAAATCATGCTGCCGGCGCCGGATCGATTCGCACACCTTCAGAATCGTCTGCTTGCGCTGCTCAATGTTCTTGATCAGCATCAGCGCCGAAGAATACCGCTCGCGCACGTAATCGCGCACATCTTTCGTCGCGCCGTTGTCGCGCTCGAGCATTTTCCGGTACTGCGCGTTCAGCCGAAGCTGCGGCAGGTCGTCGTCATTCATCTGGATGATGAAATCCTCGCCATCGCGGATGAAATGAATGTCGGGCTCGACCGTGCGCGCAGCCGGTCCGGAGAACCTCGCTCCCGGACGCGGGTCCAGATGCCGAATGCGCGCCACAGCGATATCGATATGCTCCTGCGGGCGCCCCAGCACCTTCGCCAGTTCCTTGAACTGCCGCGTCTCGAGCAGCCGCATGTGATCGGAAATGATCTTCCACGCCACGCCGCCCCTGCCGTTGCCGCTTTCAAGCTGCAGCAGCAGGCATTCGCGCAGATCGCGGGCGCCCACGCCCGCCGGATCGAGCGACTGCACCGCCTTCAGCGCCGGCCCCATCACTTCCTGGCGATGTCCGCCCTGAAACGCCATCTCATCCAGCGTCGCTGTCAGGTAACCGTCGTCATCCAGATTTCCGATGATCGATTCCGCCGCATCGCGCGTTTCGTCATCCAGCAGTCCGATGCTGAGCTGCGAACGCAGATAATCGGGCAGCGTCTGCGGCTGGGAAAGAAAAGTCTCGAATGACGGCTTTTCAACCGCCTCCGATGCCGGGCTCTTATATCCCGGGTCAAGATAATCGTCGAAAAACGAGCCGAAGTCGATCTCATCGAACGGATCGGTCGAGCTCGCCTCCGCGGCTTCGGGAACTTCCGCCGCCGCGGCGACTGCCGGATCCGCATCCATTGCCGTCCCGCCGTCCGCCGCGCCCTCACCAAACGTGGCTCCGGGAATCAGCTCCGCGGGCTCGGCTTCAATGTGGATGTCGGCTGCATCCAGCAGGTCTTTATCGGCCACATCGGAAGATCGCTCGGCCTCCAGCAGCGGCTGGAGTTCTTCCGGCGTAATCTCGTCTTCCGCATCGAGGGTCTCTTCAAGAACCGGGTTATCGATGATCTCCTGGTTGATCATCTCCTTCAGCTCGAGCCGGTTGAGGTGAAGGACAGTCACCATCTGAACCAGACCCGGCGTCAGTATCTGCTTCTGCGCGACTTTTAACTGGAGTCTCGGTGAAAGCATTCTCTTCCCGTATTATAAGGCCGCTTCAAAAAATCGAAAATAAATTGTGTGTCCTGGCACCCAAATTGCTAAGCACGCGAGTTGCCAAAGCAAATGCCACAATGTGGCTATGACTTCCTGCTCGAAGTGCGGTGTGCCAGTTCCCCCAGGTGCGAACTTTTGCGGTGCATGTGGCACACCGGTCTCCGCAAGTGTCCAGGCCGCAGCCTCGTCCATGCCTGAGGCACTGGAATACACGATCCAGGGCGACAATCTTCAGATTGCGCGTGTCACTCTCCGCAGTGGGCAGGAAGTTTATGCCGAAGCCGGAAAGATGGTCTACAAGACTCCCAATGTGAACTGGGATACACGCATGACCGGCAGCACATTCGGCGAAAAGCTTCTCGGCGCCCTTCGACGCACCATCACCGGTGAATCTCTTTTCGTTACATTCTTTCGCGCGGATGGTCAGGGCGAAGTCGGCTTCGCCGGCAGTTATCCCGGACGCATTCAGTCGTTCCAGCTGGCGCCCGGACAGGGTCTTTTGGCGCAGCGCGATGCGTTTCTTTTCGCTCAGCCTACCGTGCAGCTGACCGTCGCGCTTGTGAAGAAGCTCGGCGCCGGCTTCTTCGGCGGCGAAGGCTTCATCCTCGAACGCCTCACCGGCCCCGGCATGGTCTTTATTCACGCCGGCGGTGATTTCGTGGAGTTCACGCTCGCCGCCGGGCAGCGTTTGCAGATCGAAACCGGTAATATCGTCGCGTTCGATGACACCGTTTCCTATGACATCGAATACGTCGGCGGCATCAAGACCGCCATCTTCGGAGGCGAAGGCCTCTTCCTCGCCACGCTCACCGGCCCCGGCCGCGTGATTCTGCAAAGCCTCACGCTGCAGAAACTCCGCCGCGAGCTCGCGCCCATGAAAACCGGTGGCGATTCGCACAATGCGCTCGATGCCCTCAGCGGTTTCCTCGGAGGCAGCGAAGACTGAGCGGATGTGAATGTCACGGGGCCAGCTTCGTCCGGTGGGCTGTCAGGCCTCGACCCGCGTGTGCTCCGCCTTCTCGCGGAAACCCTGATTGAAGGCGCGGCTCGCGAATCCGCATCCG
>CAZPZE010000418.1:0-10825 GCA_964590625.1 uncultured Solibacteraceae bacterium | reverse complement strand
CGCGATCCAGAATTTCAAGCCGTATACGGAAGTGACGACGATCGAGGGCGCGAAGCAGACGATCGCGCAGGGGCCGGTCGCTTCGCAGGAGGCGATCAAGCAGCTCGGCACGAATGGCGGCGGCTATTTCAATGCGAATTCATCGCATCCGTTCGAGAACCCCACGCCGTTCAGCAATCTGCTCGCGATGTTTCTGATTTTCGTGATCCCCGGCGCGCTGACTTATACGTTCGGCAAGATGGTGGGGGATACGCGACAGGGGTGGGCGATTTTCGCGGCATTCTCGGTGATGTTTCTCGCGGGGGTGTTTGTCTGTTACCACTACGAGCAGGCGGGGAATCCCATGGTCACGAGCATGGGAGTACAGTCCACAGCCAGCGCAGTGCAGGCCGGCGGAAATATGGAAGGCAAGGAAACGCGGTTCGGGATTGCGAACTCCACACTCTTCGCGACCGTCACGACCGACGCGAGTTGTGGCGCCGTTAACAGCTGGCATGACAGCTACACGCCGCTTGGCGGTCTGGTTCCGCTCTTCAACATTGAGACAGGCGAGGTCATCTTCGGCGGCACAGGGGCTGGATTGTACGGAATTCTGCTGTACTGCATTCTGGCTGTCTTCATCGCCGGCCTGATGGTGGGGCGGACGCCCGAATACATCGGAAAGAAGATCGAGCAAAAGGAAGTGAAGATGGCAATGCTTGCGGTCATTGCCACGGCGTTCAGCATTCTGGTGTTCACGGCGCTCAGCGCCGTTCTCAAGTTCCCGGAGCACGGGTACTGGAATCCACAGGGCGCCACCATCGCGAATACGAACAACGGCGGTCCTCACGGATTCAGCGAGATTCTCTACGCCTATTCCAGCGGGACCGGCAACAACGGCAGCGCGTTCGGCGGAATTACTGTGAATACGCCTTGGTATGACCTGACGATCGGGCTGGCGATGTGGATGGGTCGTTTTCTGTTCCTGATTCCCCTGCTGGCGGCGGCCGGAAGCCTGGCAGCGAAGAAGAAGATTCCGGAAACGGCTGGAACGTTTCCGACCCACGGCCCGCTCTTCGTCGGGCTATTGGTGGGGACCGTTGTGATCGTAGGGGCGCTGACGTTCTTCCCGGCACTTTCCCTCGGGCCGATCGTAGAGCATCTCCTGATGCATACAGGGAAGGTCTTTTAAAGGAGTTCAAGACATGTCGACAACAGTGACATCACCCAAAACGCCTCCGGTGGAACCACAGGATGATCCCACGTCGCTGCTTCCAAAGAAGCTGCAGAGGTCGCGTCCTCTGTTCGATCCCGAGATTGTCCGGCGGGCGACGGTTGCGTCGTTTGCGAAGCTGAATCCGGTCACGCTCCTGAAGAACCCCGTCATGTTTGTGGTCGAGGTGGGCGCGGCGGTGACAACGGCTCTCTTGATCCGTGACGTAGTTGCCGGAGTCTCAGGCATCGGATTTCAGGTCCAGATTTCTCTCTGGCTCTGGTTTACCGTTCTGTTCGCGAATTTCGCGGAGGCAATGGCGGAAGCACGCGGTAAGGCTCAGGCGGATAGCCTGCGAAAAGCCAAAACCGATGTGACGGCGAGGAAGATCGACTCAGGCGGGAGTATTCAGTCCGTGCCGGGATCGTCGCTGCGGGTCGGTGATGTTGTGATCTGCGATGCAGGGGACATGATTCCAGGTGACGGCGAAGTGATCGAAGGCGTGGCGACGGTAGATGAATCCGTGATTACCGGCGAGAGCGCGCCGGTGATTCGCGAATCGGGCGGCGATCGCAGTGCGGTTACGGGGGGCACGCGCGTACTGTCGGATCAGATCAGGATCCGGATCACGTCGAATCCCGGCGAGACGTTTCTGGATCGGATGATTGCGCTTGTGGAAGGCGCGCAGCGGCAGAAGACGCCGAATGAGATCGCGCTGAACATTCTGATTGCGGGGCTGACGCTGATCTTCCTGCTGGCTGTGATCACGCTGCAGCCGTTTTCGGCCTACAGCGTCGGGCAGGCGGGATCCGGCGCGGTACCGACTGTCGCAGTGCTTGTTTCGCTGCTGGTGTGCCTGATTCCGACGACGATCGGCGGTTTGCTTTCGGCGATCGGCATCGCCGGCATGGACCGCGTGATGCAGCACAACGTGCTCGCGATGAGCGGCAAGGCGGTGGAGGCGGCGGGCGACGTGAATTCGCTGCTGCTCGACAAGACCGGGACGATTACGCTTGGCAACCGGCAGGCCGTGGAGTTTCTGCCGATCAATGGAGTCACCGAGCAGGAACTCGCGGATGCCGCGCAACTTTCCAGCCTGGCGGATGAGACGCCGGAGGGGCGCTCTGTGGTGGTGCTGGCGAAGGAAAAGTACGGGCTTCGCGGACGTCACATTCCGGAGCATGAAGCGAACTTCATTCCTTTTTCGGCCTACACGCGCATGAGCGGCGTGGACTATGAAGGCCGCGAGCTGCGAAAGGGCGCGACGGAAGCGATTGCGAGATTCGTGATTGAACGCGGCGGTGAGGTTCCGGGCTACTTCCAGGAAATGAGCGACCGCATTTCGCGGAACGGCGGAACGCCGCTTGCGGTCTGCGATGGACAGCGGCTGCTGGGTGTGATTCATCTGAAGGACATCGTCAAGGGCGGCATGAAGGAGCGCATCGCGCAGCTGCGGCGGATGGGGATCCGGAGCATCATGATCACCGGCGACAATCCGTTGACGGCGGCTGCGATTGCATCCGAAGCGGGAGTCGATGACTTCCTGGCGCAGGCGACGCCGAAGGACAAGCTCGAATACATCAAGAAGGAGCAGGCTGCGGGACGGCTGGTTGCCATGACCGGCGACGGCACCAATGACGCCCCGGCGCTGGCGCAGGCCGACGTCGGGCTGGCGATGAACACCGGAACGACGGCTGCGAAGGAAGCCGGCAATATGGTGGATCTGGACAGCAATCCGACCAAGCTGATCGAGGTGGTGGCGATCGGGAAGCAGTTGCTGATCACGCGCGGAGCGCTGACGACGTTTTCAATCGCCAACGACATCGCGAAATACTTCGCGATCATTCCGGCGATGTTCGCGGCGACTTATCCGGTGCTGAACAAGATGAACATCATGGGGCTGCACACGCCGCAGAGCGCGGTGCTGGCGGCGGTCATCTTCAACGCGCTGATCATCATCGCGCTGGTGCCGCTGGCGCTGCGCGGCGTGAAGTACCGGCCGGTGGACGCGGCGAGTCTGCTGCGCCGGAACCTGCTCATTTACGGTATCGGCGGAATTATTGCGCCGTTCCCGGGAATCTGGCTGATCGATCAGTTGCTGGTAGCGCTGCGGCTTGCGTAGCAAGGAGAAACGACTATGTGGGAACAAATTCTTCCGGGACTTCGGATCAAGATCTTCATGACGGTGCTGCTCGGCATTGGGTATCCGCTCGTGATGACGGGAATTTCGCAGGTGATCTTTCCGCATCAGGCGAACGGCAGTCTGATTACGCAGGGCGGAAAGGTTATCGGATCGGAGATTATCGGGCAGGGCTTCAGCAAGCCGGAGTATTTTCATCCGAGAGCGTCGGCCGCCGGCAGCGGCTATGATGCGACTTCGAGCGCAGGTACGAATCTGGGTCCGACGAGCGCGAAGCTGCTCTATGGAACCACGAAGACCGACGATAAGAAAAATGAAATCGTCGATTTCGACGGTCTGAGTCTGCGCATGGTGCACTATTGCATGGACAATGGCATCGCCTATGAGTCTTCGGCGCCGCTCGATCAGTTTAAGGACGCGAAAGGCGATCTGGATGACGTGAAACTGATCAAGGCGTTCAATGACGCAAAGACGCCGCTGCTGTTCAGGCCGAAGACGCCGATTCCGGCGGATGCGATCACCACGTCGGCGTCCGGTCTTGATCCGCAGATCAGCCCGGCGAACGCGGAGCTGCAGGCCGCACGGGTGGCGAAGGCGCGGGGTGTCCCGGTGGATCAGGTGAGGGAGTTGGTGGCACGGTATACCGAGGGGCCGGATCTCGGGGTACTCGGAGAACCGCGGGTGAATGTATTGAAGCTGAATCTCGAGCTGGATCAGCAGTTCGCGCACAAATAACGATGCCGTAAGTTCGGCCGTTCGTGGTTTTCGTGGCGGAGCAGTACTCCAGGCAGAGACTGCGTGCAGTCCGTCGCGAAGGCCGGCAGGTTCGGCCGTTGAAGCCCTCGCGGGCGGAGCAGTTACTCCACGCAGAGCCTGCCCGCAACGTCCGCGAGGGTTTTTGTGTGAGCGCACGCTGCACGTGTGCCCACGAGGTTAGACCACGTCCGTCTATAGGAGTATGAAATGAAAAGTGTATTGTGTGTTGTTTTACTGGCCTCAATTGCGTTCGCTCAGAATCAACCTGCGCAGCCATCGCCACCATCGCCGTTATCGACTCCGGCCATCACTGGTCCGCTGCAGGCCGCTCCCCCCACAACCCTCGATGCCGGTCCTTTCGGAAAGATTTCGGTCAATGGGGTACTCGATGGTCTCGGTCTGTGGACTTCGAATTACATCCCCGGCGATAACAGCACGCAGACCGCGCTTGCGAACGGTCAGATTTTCCTGCAGAAGACTGACGGCTGGCTGCAGTTTTACATTCAGGCGGGCGCGTATGACATTCCGTCGCTCGGCGTGCCTTTTCTCGCGACCGATAAGACTATGTCGAATTTCTATGGCCCGGTGCCCGTGGCGTTTCTGAAACTGGCCCCGGGGAAGAACACGAATATCGAAATCGGCGCTCTGCCGACTCTGATGGGCGCCGAGTACACGTTTACGTTCGAGAACATGAACGTGGAGCGAGGTCTGCTCTGGAATCAGGAGAACGCCGTGACTCGGGGCGTCCAGGTGAATCAGACGATGGGTAAATTCACCGCGTCTCTGAGCTGGAACGACGGATACTACTCCAATCGCTATTCCTGGCTGAGCGGTGCATTGACTTACGCGAACGGTCCTCATAGCCTTGCATTCGTTGGCATGGGCAACCTGGGTCAAACCAGATTTCAGACCGCGGCCACGCCGGTACAGAACAACGGCAGCATGTACGCCGTCATCTATACCTTCAACAAGGGGTCGTGGATTATTCAGCCCTACTATCAATATGGCTCCGTTCCCGCGAACCAGGCTATCGGGGTTGTGAAAGGGAATTCGACGCAGAGCGGCGCGATCCTGGTGAATCACAACTTCGGCCACGGCTTCTCGCTTCCCGTGCGATGGGAGTATATTGCCAGCACGGGATCCGGGGCTGACCCGGACGTTGTCAACCTCATGTATGGTCCGGGCAGCAAAGCGACATCGATTACGGTGACTCCGACCTTCCAGTACGGACGTTTCTTCCTGCGTGGGGATATTTCCTTTGTGCACCTCAGCGACATTACACCCGGACTGGGGTTCGGTCAGGGCGGCAATCTCAAGGGTCAGGCGCGCGGCATCGCTGAATTTGGCTTTCTGTTTTGAGGATGCCCCGGTAATCGAGCTATGCAGGGGCGCGATCCGGTCGATCTTATTCTTTCCATGCCAGAGGAGGAGCGTCGCGATTGGTTGCGCTCGCTTGCGCCCGATGACGCCGCCGACCTGATTCAGAGGGCGCCTGCGGAAGAGCATCCAAGCCTTCTCGCGGCGCTGGATCCGTGGCCACGCGCAGAGGTGTCCGCGCTCCTCGCATATAAGGAAGATGAGGCGGGCGGCCTGATGAACCCCCGGTTTGCCCGGCTTCGGCCGGAAATGGACATCGACGAAGCCATCGCTTATCTTCGACGACAGGCGGGTCAGGTGGAGACCATCTATGACGCCTACGTGCTGGATTCCGATCAGCATCTTCTCGGTGTTATCGGGCTGAGCGATTTAATGTCTGCGAGGCGAGACCAGCACGTCAATCAGATCATGCGCCGCCGATATCAGACGGTGCTGGAGGATGAGCGCCAGGAGGCAGTGACCAAGTTGATGACCGATCACAGGCTGCTGGCCATTCCTGTACTGGACAAAGGACACGTCATGCACGGGATCGTGACGATTGATGACGCGATGCAGGTTGCGCGGGAAAGCGCAAGCAGCGACGTGCAGAAGATTGGCGGAACTGAAGCGCTCGACGCTCCCTATCTGAGCACCAGCATTCTGACGATGCTTCGAAAACGGGCAGGGTGGCTCTCCGTTCTCTTTCTGGGGGAAATGCTGACGGCCACTGCCATGGGATTTTTTGAGAAGGAAATTGCCCGTGCGGTGGTTCTGGCGCTCTTCATCCCGCTGATTATCAGTAGCGGCGGGAATTCCGGATCACAGGCGACGACTCTGGTGATCAGAGCTATGGCGCTCGGGGAAGTGCGGCCGGAGCAGTGGTGGCGCGTGCTGCTCAGGGAGATTGTCTCGGGATTGGGGTTGGGAGCGATACTCTGCGCGATCGGGATTGCGCGAATTCTCGTCTGGCATACGGCTTCCGGCGCATACGGCGCTCAGTTTGGGGGCGTGGCGCTCGTGGTTGGGGCCAGTCTCATCGGCGTCGTACTATTTGGGACGATGGTAGGATCCATGTTGCCTCTGGGCTTGAGGACGTGCGGGCTGGACCCGGCAAGCGCTTCCGCGCCGGCCGTTGCCACGATTGTGGATGTTTCCGGGCTGATTATTTATTTTTCCGTCGCCAGAGTATTTTTACCGGGAGCCCACATATGAGGTCAGCGGGAGTGCGTGATGGCATCTGAACTGCGCCGCAAGACACCCGAAGAGCTGCTTCGCGAGGTGCAGGCCGAAGAGGCTGCCGCCGCGAGGACGGGCAATCTCAAGGTCATGCTCGGCTATGCGTCGGGGGTGGGCAAGACATTCCGGCTGCTGGATGAGGCGCGGCGGCGGCGTGAGCGTGGTCAGGATGTGGTCATCGGCGGGATGCAGACGACCGTACCGCCGGAATGCGAACCGATTCTCGCAAAGCTGGAAATTATCCCTCTGAAGAAGATGGAAGGGGGCACGGCGATCGATGTGGATGCGATCATTCGGCGGCGCCCCCTGGTTTGCGTGATCGACGGTCTGGCGTACGCAAATCCTCCCGGGGCGCGGCATCCGAATCGCTGGGAGGACGTGCAGGACATCATCGCGGCCGGGATTCGGGTGGTGGCCAGCGTCAACGTTCAGTACGTCTCAGAGCTGCAGGATCAGATTGAGGCCATCACAGGCAGGCGGCGGGCGGAAACGGTTCCGATGTCGTTTCTGCAAAGCGCTTCGGAGATCGAGATTGTGGATGCTCCGCCCGAAGAGCCGACGGCGGATGCACGGGAAGACCGGCTTGCGCGGCTGCGTGAGATGGCTTTGGTGTTCGCGGCCGACGTGGTGGATCATCAGCTCAACAGTTATTTGGAGTGCCATGGCATCCATCAGCATTTCGGAGCGAATGAGCGGATCCTGGTGTGCGTGACGCCGCGCGCCAACATGGAGGAAATGCTGGAGGAGGCGCGGATTGTTTCCGAGAAGTTTCATGGAGAACTGATCGTCGCGTATGTGAAGCAGCCGCATATTTCGCAGGAAGATCAATCGGCGCTGGATGCGAGGCTGGCGATCGCGAGCGCGGCGGGGGCTCATATCGAGATTCTGGAGGGGGAAGATCCGGCGGAGGCGATTCTGGAATTCGCGCGGTCGCGCGGAATCACACAGCTCTACGTGGGGCACAGCCAGCGGACAGGCTTCGCGCGGATGAAGAGCAGCCCGCTCGACAAGCTGATCTGGCAGGGGCACGGCATGGACGTGCGGGTGTTTCCTCAATAGTATGCCCGACCACGGAAAGCTGAAGATCTTCATGGGCTATGCGGCCGGCGTCGGCAAGACTTACAAGATGCTGGAAGAGGCGCAGGATCAGAAAGCCGCCGGTGTGGATGTGGTGATTGGCTATTTCGAGCCGCATGGGCGCGCGGAAACGATTGCGAAGACAGAAGGGCTGGAGGTTATTCCGCGGAAGAAGGTGGATTATCGCGGGACTGTGTTCGAGGAAATGGACACCGACGCGGTTCTGGCGCGGCGGCCGGCGTTGTGCGTGGTGGATGAGTTTCCCCATACCAATGTGCCGGGTTCGGATCGCGCCAAACGATGGGAAGACGTGCAGGTGATGCTGGAGCACGGCATCGACGTGCTGACGACGATGAACATCCAGCATCTGGAGAGCCTGAACGATCAGGTGTGGAACATCAGCGGGATTCGGGTCCGCGAGACGATTCCGGACTGGGTGGTGCAGCAGGCGCACGAAGTGGTGATGGTGGATCTGACGCCGCGGGCGCTGCTCCATCGATTGCAGCGGGGTGTGGTTTACGAACGCGCGAAGGCGGAACGGGCGCTGCAGAATTTCTTTCGCGAGTCCACGCTGGTGGCGCTGCGGGAGCTTGCGCTGCGGCAGGCGGCGCATGAAGTGGAACAGCGGATTGGGACCGGGGAGAACATTGCGCCGGCGGAGCAGGGCGCGCATCTGCCGCATAAGCACCATAAGATCCTGGTGCTGGTGACGCAGAATCCGAAATCGGCGATGCTGATCCGGCGAGCGAAGCGCGTGAGCGATTTCGTGGGGGCGGAGTGCTTTGCCGTGGCGGTGCAGCCGACCGGGGATCTGAGCGCGCTTCCGCAGGAGGATCGGGCTGCGATCGAGCAGCACCTGAATTTCGCGCGCAACCTGCACATCGAGACGCGGATTCTGGAAGGCGAGGACGTGGCGGAGGCTCTGGTGGACTTCGCGCGGCGAAACGAGGTGACGCAGATTTACCTCACGCGGCCGCGGGAGGGCAGATGGCTCTCGAGGTTCAACAGCGATCCGGCACAGAAGATCATTTCGCTTGCCAGGGACACGCAGATCGTGATCGTATCCGACCGTGAACAAATGGCGCATCAGAGCGCTCAGTAATGAGCATGCACAGAAAGCTGCTGCTCTTTCTCGCGAGTGCGATCTGTATTTTCGGCGGGATGTATGTCGCCTACTCCGCGCTCGAGACGCTGCGGACGCTGGATGCAGTGGAGGCGGAGCGTGATGGATGGCAGCGGCCGGGCGACGTTCTTCGGGCGCTCGAGCTGAAGCCGGGAAATTCCGTTGTGGACCTGGGTTCGGGAGCGGGGTATTTCACGCTGAAGATTTCGCCGTTGGTGGGTAACGAGGGGCGCGTGCTCGCGGTGGACTTGCGGCGGCTGTCGCTCAGTTTCCTCTGGATCAGAAGCGTGTTGCGGAGTCCGCGAAACATTCGTGTTGCGGTGGGGGACGAAGACGATCCGCATCTGGAGGCGGGGAGCGCGGACGCGGTGCTGATTTCGAATACGTATCATGAGTTCCGGAATCCTCGGGTGATGATGGAGCATGTGTTCGCGGCGCTTCGTGCGGGCGGGCGGCTGGTGATCGTGGATCGCGGACCAGGGGGCGCTGCCGAGGGCCATGAGGCGCCGATGGAGGCAGTGGCTCAGGAGATCGAGCGTGGGGGATTCGAGATCGTCGATCGCGAGGAACCGTTTATTCATCCGCCAGGGGACGATCCCTGGTGGCTGCTGGTCGCTCGCAAGCCCTACCAGAAGTAAGTGGCGACGATTCGCGGCGGTCCCGAGCTTTCGCCGATGACTTTCGTCGCAACGACCACTTCCAGGTTTTTGTCTTCCCATCCGCGCGGAGCGAGCCGGGCCAGTTCCTGCATGTGAGCGGGTTCGGTGATGAACTCGGTGGCGGCCGCTGAACCCCATTGCCACAGGCCGGCGGCGATGACAACCCGCTCGCCTGTTGTGCGATCGATTGTGCTCGCGACGAGACCGTAGTCCTCGGTCACGCCTGGAGGATCGGCTGCCCATTTTCGGGACGGATTCTGGTGATCGACAATGGCGTGGAATCCCGGTGTTCGAACAAAGCCGAAGCGGAGAGATTCGGTCAGCCGGAGCGTCCATTGATTATTGAAGGCGCCGATCAGGACGAGTGGTCCCTCGCGCAATTCGGCGAGATCGATCATGGGGCTCATGCGGACACGCCAGGGTTTTTTGTTGGCGTGAAGGAGACCGCTGACCATGGCCATAGATGTGGCGGCCGGAAGACCAACGTGATCCGGCTGGGGGATCGAATCCGAGGCAGTCTGCGTGGTGGGAGCCTTCGGGATGACGAACGTAACGTCGCCGGGCGACTGGAGGATCGGCCGCCAGAAGGTCTCGAGAGCGTCGGTGTGGAAGGAATTCCACGCCACGACGGAGGCGACGCCCAACAGAACGAGGCAAGCGGCAATCAGCAATCGCCCGCGCGCAAACGGATTTGTGAGGTGCGCCGGCCTTGGGGAGTCGGCGAGCGGCGGGTTTGCGATTGCCACGACCGTGGGGAGCGCGACATCGAGGGAGACGCCCTCGGATCTGGACGATTCGCGAATTTCCGCCAGGTAGGAGCCGGCAGGGAGGTCGATGCGGAGTTCGGCATCGCGCCCGGGCTGGCGGTAATACTCGGCGATGCGTTTGCGGACTTCGACGGCGGTGGTTCGAACGATCGGATCGAGGTTTGTATCGTAATCAGGATCTCTGCCGAAAACCGTGACGCCGACGAAGCGCTCTTTTGGATGCTGGTCCGGGTCTTCCAGGGCAGCTTCGACGCTGAAGCGGAGCAGCCTGGGATATCGATTGCTGTGGCGGAAAAGAGGGCTGGCGAGGAGCCGCTCCAATTGTTCGTGAACAGCTTTGCGGTCCTCAGGCGTTTGAGGACGCCATACTGAAGTCGAGCACTCCTTCGCGCCGAGCGGTTCTGTACGAGCGGTCGCCAGTTTTCACTCCCCGTTAAACTTCTCTGCACTATATCACCTGCGGCGAGCGGCAGCAATCGCAGGGAGCGGCGTCATCCTGCTGCGACGTCAATGCTTTCA
>CAZPZE010000417.1:0-1910 GCA_964590625.1 uncultured Solibacteraceae bacterium | reverse complement strand
GCGAGTGCGGCCGAAGCGATGTCCCGCCTGGACGCGAATGAGTTCCAGCTGGTTCTTGCCGATCTGCGCGCGGAGTCGATGACCGCCGGGCCGGCCCTGCTCTCGTTCGCACGTCAGAAGTCTTATCGCCCCGCCACCGCGCTCATCACGTCCGATATGACGGGGCCCTCCGCATGGCGCGACGCTGACAGCGTTGTCAGCGTCACGAATGAGGACATTTCGAATTTTCTGGCGAACGTAGCGGAACTGATCGGCAATCGCGCGGATCGCCGGATGCGTACGCGCGTTGCCTGATCGAGGATTCTAGCGAGAGCAGCAGATCTGCGTCGGCAGAATCGAGGCCGGCGTCAGAGGTGCCTGCATGCGGAAGAAGTTCTTCTTATCCAGCGCGCGATAAACATCGCCCGCCACGCCCGATGCCAGAGGCCCGATGGAGGGCCGTCCGCCCGTCAGCAGAACCACCACCACAAGCTTCCGGCCGCCGCCTTCATTGAAGGATCCGAACCAGCCCAGATGCGTGCGGCCTTCGCTGCACGTACCGGTTTTGCCGAGGATCTCCTCTTCCTGGCTGGCGCGCCGCGCCGTTCCGAACTCCACCGCGCCGCGCATGCCGGGCTTGATGGTGGGGATCAGATTCGCGATATCGAGCCGGCGCTTGATCTGCGGCTGGAAATTGCGGATGTCTTCCTGCGACTGCGGGTACTGCAGCCAGTAGAGCGTGCCCCCGTTGGCCACTGCCGAAATCAGCCCGGCCAGCTCGAGCGGCGTCTGCGAAATCTCTTCACCGAAGCTGGTCAGCATTCCCATGCCGCCGTTTTTCGGAGGCTGCGGCGGGAAGTAGCCCGGATGCTCGCCTTCGATATTCATGCCGGCCTTTTCGCCGTAGCCGAACAGCTTCGCGTAATAGCTGTAGCGGTCATAACCGAGCTTGATGCCGAGGTTCGCAAAGTAGGCGTTGTTCGAATACGCCAGAGCGTCGGTCAGATCAAAAGAGCCTCTGCTGTTGAAGCGAATCGGGCTCACGCGATTCACGAGATTTTCGTGGAGCCCGGCCAGCGCAACCGATACCTTCACAGTCGAGCACGGCTGATAGCCTCCGCTCAGCGCGAGCTGCTGGTTAACCATCGTCAGGATGCGGCCCGTTTCCGGATCGACGACAACGACCGAGCCATTGAGACCGCCCAGCGCTTCGACAGCCGCGGCGCGCACTACCGGATCTTCGCCCGTGGTCACATCGCCCGCGGTGGAATCCTTGTAGGTGGGCTCATCCCATGTCTGGACCCATCCCTTGCCGCGCGCGATACGATCGCGCTTGTTGGCGGCTGCTATCTTTTCGGCCGGCGTAAGTTCTTTCGCCGGAACCTTGGCGACAACCTTCCTGGTGGTGACAGTCTTTGTGGAAACAGCCGCTTTCGCGGCGACCGCCGGCTTCGCGGGCGCAGTTTTGGAAGACGTGGTTCTGGAAGACGTGGTTTTCGAAGCCGCGGCCTTCGAGGAAACGGCGCGCCGGTGAACGGCCTTCTTTGCGGAAGTGGATTTCGAAGTGGTTGAAGTGGCAGCCCCCGCGGTTGCCATTCCAACGGCAAACGCCAGCGCGACACATGCTATCCGCGAGTAGTGTATCGGCATATGATTGCTTTGAGCACGGAAGACCGTACCTTCATACCCGGGGAGCAGCCGGATACCATTATTTTCCACCCTTCCCGCCTCTCCGGTCAATTGTTCTAAGGTCATTTTTCTTCAATATCTGGACTGCGAAAATCAGGTTAGAACGAATCATCGCTGAATCATTCCCTTATGCGTCTTTCTTCTCTCAATCGTGAGATCGTTGCCTGCCGGACCTGCCCGCGGCTGATCGAGCACTGCACCGCCATCGCCGCCACCAGGCGCCGCGCGTGGAACGACTGGGA
>CAZPZE010000416.1:0-1679 GCA_964590625.1 uncultured Solibacteraceae bacterium | reverse complement strand
GAAGCACTGGAAGAATCTGGCGCGGTATCAGCCGCCGGTGATCGATTATCTGAAGGCGCAGGTGCTGACGGCGGAGAAGCGATACGAAGAGGCGCTGGAGGCGCTGGGGCGGGTGCGGTCGGTGGACATGGTGCGGCCGGGGCTGTTCCTGCAATCGGCGGAGCTGTATATGAAGCTCGGGCGGTGGCAGGAGGCGGAGGAGGTTTACCGGAAGGCGCTGGCGACGGATCCGGATAGTGCGGCGGCGTGGGCGGGGATTGCGCGGATCGAGTTGCGGCGGCGGCGGTTCGATGCGGCGGCGCAGGCGGCGCTCGATGCGCTGCAGCGGGTGTATCAGTTTCCGCTGGCGCATTATTTGTTGGGGCTGGCACTGGTGGGTCGGAGGCAATACGAGCGCGCGGTGGAGGCGTTCGAGATGGCGATTTCGCTGAATCCGAATTTTCCGGAAGCGCATATGCGGCTGGCCGCGGTGATGGAGAAGAAGCTGGGGAATGCGGAGGGGGCGGAGGAGCATCGTCGGCTGGCGCGGCAGATGCGGCGGCGGCGCGGCGTGCGGCGTCCGGTGTTGTCGATGGCGGAACGTTTGGAGAAGGCGGTGGGGGCAGGAGTTTCGGTGTCGGGCGCGGGGGATGCGGCGGCGCTTGCGGAATCGTTGATTGTGGTTTCGGGGCTGCCGCGATCGGGGACGTCGATGCTGATGCAGATGCTGGCGGCGGGTGGAGTGCCGGTGATGTCGGACGGGCTGCGGACGGCGGATGAGGATAATCCGCGCGGATATCTGGAGTATGAGCCGGTGAAGAATCTGCTGAAGGATGCTTCGTGGCTGGGCCAGGGGCGCGGGAAGGCGATCAAGATTGTGGCGCCACTGTTGGGGGCGGTGCCGGCGGAGCTGCCGTGCCGGGTGATTTTCATGGAGCGGGATCTGGAGGAAGTGCTGGATTCGCAGGCGCGGATGATCGAGCGGCGGAAGCAGGATATTGAGAATACGCCGGAGCGTCGCGCGATGCTGAAGAGCGAGTATGCGCGGACGGTGGCGCGGGTGAAGGCGATGCTGGCTCGGCGGGCGGGGACGCGGGTGTTGAGTGTGGGGTATCGGGAGGCGGTGGGGAATCCGGGGGCGGTGGCGGCTCGGGTGAATGAGTTTTTGGGGGGCGGGTTTGATGTGGGGCGGATGGCGGCGGCGGTGGATGCGGCTTTGCATCGGAATAAGGCTTAGGCAACTACAATAAAATTTCATGCAACAGACTATTCGTCCTGCGGGACGCCTTTCGGGTGTGTTGTCTCTGCCCGGCGATAAATCCATTTCTCATCGTTTCGCGATGATTGCCTCGCTGGCGGAAGGGACTTCTCATATCGCGAATTTTTCGACGGGCGCGGATTGTCATTCGACGCTGGGGTGCGTGCAGGCGCTGGGGATCGAGGCGTCCGAAGAAGGGACGACGGTGACCATCCATGGCAAGGGGCTGAATGGATGGCGGGAGCCGAAGGGCGATCTGGATGCGGGGAATTCGGGATCGACGATTCGAATGATGTCGGGTCTGCTGGCGGGGCAGCCGTTCACGAGCCGGATTTTCGGGGATGAGTCGCTGTCGCGGCGTCCGATGGCGCGCGTGATGAAGCCGCTGGCGGAGATGGGGGCGAAGATCGAGGCGCGCGATGGGCAGTATCCGCCGCTGACG